>JAEEJZ010000022.1 GCA_016282145.1 Bacteroidales bacterium
GTCTCACCACCATTGAGCGCACCCTGTCCGACCTGATGGCTGCGGGCTTCATCGTCAAAGTCGGCAAAGGTCGTTCGACGGCATACGTGAAGAGCGTGTAGGAGTGCGGCAGCAGTAGCACGTTTCGGCGGAATTGCGGGAAAAGTTCCGCAACTATTTCGGAAACTTGCGGGAAAGTTCCCGCAGTTATTCTGTCACTAGAGAGTAATTTGTGCTTCGTCCGCCTTCGGCGTTCTTGCGAAGGACGCCTTTCTCAACAAGGTCTTTTATATCGTTCAGCGCCGTATCCGTTGAGCATTTCCCGATTTTGGCCCACTTGCCGGAAGTGAGTTTACCGAAGAAGCCGTCGAACTGCATGTTGATGATCTTGCGCTGGCGCTCGTTCACCTCCAGGTCGCGGTGGCTCTCCCAGAAGCGGGCTTTGGCGAGGACGGAGGCGAGCGTCTCTTCCGTAGAGGATAGCGCCCGGTCGAAACAGTCCAGGAACCAGAGGAGCCAGGCGGTGATGTCGCCGTCGCCCTTCTGTGTTTTCTCAAGCACGTCGTAGTATTCCTCCTGCAGGATCTTCATCTCGTTGGACATACTGTAGAAACGCTTGGCCGAGTGTTCACTGCGGGCCAGCAGCATATCCGTGATGGCGCGTGTGATACGGCCATTGCCGTCGTCGAAGGGGTGGATGGAGACGAACCAGAGGTGGGCGATGCCGGCTTTGAGGACGGGGTCCGTGCCGTTATCGGCATTTACCCAGTCGATGAAGCAGTGCATTTCTTCGGGCACGCGCTCCGGCTTGGGGGCCTCGTAGTGGACTTTTTCGTGGCCCATCGGCCCGGAGACTACCTGCATTTCTCCGCTGCGGTATTTGGCTACTTCTATGGCGTAGAAGCCGCTGCGCCCCGTGGGGAACAGGACATTATGCCAACCGAAGAGGCGGTCGTCGGAAAGGGGCTGGTCGTAGTGCTGCGTGGCGTCCAGGAGCATCTCCACGATGCCTTCGATGTAGCGTGATGCAGGCACCAGACCGGCGGTTTCGATGCCGAGGCGGCGGGCGATGGAGGAGCGGACTTCCGTCAGGTTGAGGACTTCGCCTTCTATCTCGCAGGAACGGACGAGTTCCAGGGACATCGTGGTGAGCATGGCTTCGTCCTGGAAGTCGAAGCCGAGGGACAGCATACGACCCAGCATGAGACCTTGCTTTGCCCTGACGCGGCCGAGTTTGTTCATCACGGCCTCTTTGTCATAGCGGAATTCCCACCAGTTATTTCTTTGATGCAGGTACATATCGTTTCTTTGTTTCGGTGCGAATCTACTGCATATTCGGCGAAAGAGCAAGATATTCGCCGAAAAATATTCGGTGAATAGCGGATTTAATCCCCGATCAGGCCGGGGATGACAGGAGAAAGGCCGGGGAATCCGTGGGAGAAATTACGATATTTTTGGCAATATTTTGATTTATTGCCGGAATTATTGTATTTTTGACGCTGGAAATGACGAATGCTGAAATCATTTGGGACTATGCGGCGTCTCACGGTGGGGTCATCGTGAGGAAAGACTTTGTGCCCTGGTTTGAATCTGCCTATCCGGAAGGATCGGTCCGGAGTATGGACACCGAACTGCGTCAGATGGTCGTGTCCGGTCTGTTGGAACGGACCGGATACGGGCGGTTCCGGCTGCGCCCGGATGTCAAGCCGCCGTACATCCCTCTTGTCAGTCCTGAAATGAAAGAACTGTTCTGGGAAGCCAAAGTGAGGTGCCCCTACGCAAATGTTTGCGTCTGGCAAGCGCGGGCTTTGTCTTCATTCGTGCAGCATGTGCCCAATATGGACGTGCTGATTCTGGAGACTGACCGCGCGGCGGCGGAAGCCGTCTATGAGGATGTCCGGCAGTTGGCTGGCCGTAGGACAGTCCTGCTGCGACCCACCGAAAAAGAATACCGGCTCTACGCATCCGGATCACCTTCCGTTCTGGTCAAGGACCTGATTACGGAATCCCCACTCATCTATGTCAATGGTGTGGCCTCTGCTTCCCTGGAGAAGATGCTGGTCGATGCCGCCATTGCGCCGGAGTTCGAGTTTGCCCGTGGCTCGGAGCTATATACCATCTACGAGAACGCCGACCAGATGTGCCGCATCAATAAAAAGACCCTGCTCCGCTACGCCGCCCGCCGGGGCAAGAAAGAAGAGATAGAAAGGCTGATCCGAACGACAATGCTATGATAGACCCGGGAGTCCTGGTTCGCCACCCGCCGGGTCTGGCAGCGAGGAGCTGCCGGGTGCGATAGATTCTTCGCTGCGCTCAGAATGACATGGGGTGCTCAGAATGACAGGGGGGGGAGATTCGCCGGTCGAGCCGGCGAATGACGAAGGGTCGAGCCGGCGAATGACGAGGGGTCAAGCCGGCGAATGGCGGAGGGGCAGGCGCGGCAGCAGTAGCGCGTTTTCGGCGGGATTGCGGGAAAAGTTCCGCAACTTTTTTGGAAAATTGCGGGAAAGTTCCCGCAGTTTTCTTATATTTGTGCCGAATAAATACCGCAATACGCCATGAGAGCACTTTACGACCAATTCAAACAGCTCCTGGAGCTCACTCCGATGGACTTCTTCCGGGAGCAGCACGACACCATCAACTGGGATGTCCGCATCCTGGGCATCCTTGGCCAGAAAGGTGTCGGCAAATCCACCCTGATCCTGCAGCACATCAAGCGGGCAGGAAATGTGGACGAATCTCTCTACGTAGTTGCTGATGACATCTACTTCAGCGCCCACACCTTGCTGGACACCGCCAAAGAATTCTTCTCCCGCGGCGGCAAATACCTGTACATCGACGAAATCCACAAATACGAGCACTGGAGCCGCGAGATCAAGAACATCTACGACAGCCTGCCGCTTCTCCACATTGTCTATTCCGGCAGTTCCATGCTGGATCTGAAGGAAGGCGGAGCAGACCTCAGCCGCCGTGTCGTCGAGTATCACCTGCCCGTATGGTCCTTCCGTGAGTACCTCAATCTCCGCAACGGCTGGTCCTTGAAACCCGCCACCCTGGAAGAAATCCTGCAGGGCAAGGTCGATTTCCCTTACGGGGCGGAGCGGCCGCTCAAATACTTCGAGGACTATATGAAGAAAGGCTGCTATCCATTCTCCCCGGAGCCTGAGTTCGAGACCCGGCTGCGCCAGATTATCAACACGACCGTCGAAGTGGACATTCCCAAATACGCCCGGATGACCATTGCCGCCACCCAGAAACTCAAGAAATTCCTGTTCTACATCTCCAAGAGCGTCCCCGTCAAAATCAACTTCTCGGATATGGCACGGGACCTGGAACTGGACCGCGATGAGCTTCCCAAATATCTTGAGTATCTGGAGAAAGCCGAACTGGTTTCCGTGCTCAGGATGAAGGCAAACGGCGACGCCATCCTGCGCAAGATGGACAAACTCTACCTCCACAACCCAAACATGGCTTATGTCCTGTCGGGAGAAAGGCCGGAGACCGGAAACGCCCGCGAAACCGTTTTCTTCTGCTGGGCCAAGCAGAAATATGAAACGCTGGAGTCTCCTGTCTCGGATTTTGAGATAGAAGGAAAGACCTTCGAGGTGGGCGGCCGCAACAAAGGGAAGAAGCAGATCGAAGACGTCAAAGACGGATATGTTGTCAAAGACAACCTGGAATACGTCTTCGACAATCAGGTTCCGCTCTGGATGTTCGGGTTCTTGTATTAACGGGAAAAGCCCTTGTATCGTCCTAAAATAAGTTTACCAACAAGGGTCGGCATATGGAGGGTGCGCCTAGAGGTCCAAGAAATTGCAGGGTAAGAGCAAATAACGGCCTTTTTGCTCTTAGAGGTACATTGTTGGGACCTCTAAGAGCACTCAGCACCGGCCGAGAGGGACTGGTGGGGGGAGAGATCCGCCGGGCAGCTACCGCTTTTTGCGGCAGCGAGCACTCCGTCCGAGAGCCCCATAGCTCTCGGACGGAGATCGCTCGCAGCAGCCGAGCCGCGTAATGCGAGGCTGCGATGCCAGGTCCTGCCCGGCCCGCATCATCCGTGCCCCTCGACTCTTCCTCGATCCTCCCAGGGTGCTCCTAGGGGTCCAAAATTGAAGTGCGCCCCTTTTGTTGGACGGGTTTAACAATAAGACTTATGGTTATGAGTTCGGTACTGCACCGGACTCATTCCGTTCAATTTTTCCTTGATCCGCTTCTCGTTGTAGTAGCGGAGATATTCTTCAAGCTCTTTCAAGAAGTGTTCGACGGAGTCGAACTTCTGCAAATATAGCAATTCGGACTTAAGCAGGCCAAAGAAGTTTTCCA
>JAEEJZ010000001.1 GCA_016282145.1 Bacteroidales bacterium
GCGGGCTGCCTCCGGAGAATATGTCGTTTTCCTGGATTCCGATGACGAATGGCTGCTGGAAGACGGGCTGGAGAGCCTGATGCGCTGCGACGGGGCGGACCTGATCCTCTTCAAGGCGGTGCATGTCTGGGAAAACCGGCGTCAGGCAGGCCCGGACTACGATACCGATGTCCTGGCCGCCCTTCCGGATGCCGGGGCGGTCTTCGACCACCTGATCCGGACGCAGCAGTTCAATATGAGCGCGTGCATGCTCCTGGTCCGCCGGGCGTTGCTCGTGGAGAACGGAATCCTCTTTCCCCTGGGCTATATCAGCGAGGACGTGCCCTGGAGCCTGCGCCTCTGGCAATGCGCCGACAGCGTCAGCGTACTGAACCTGGATTTCTATGCATACCATCACCGCAGCGACAGTCTTTCCACCACTCCTTCGCTCCGGGTCTATGATAGTTATGACAAGGTCTTTACCGAGTGGAAGGAAAACTGCTCCCGTTCCTGCGTGAATGCCGCCCCCATCCGGGTGTATCTGGCGGAGATGTGGGTGAGTCTGGGATATCATCTGTACCTGCTTGACAAGGCGGACCGGGAGGCTGCGCTCTCCGTCCTGCGGCGGCATCGTGACCTGCTGGAAGGGGCGGGTACGCCGAAGGCACGCCGGGCAGCCGGATTATTGCGCTGGTTCGGCCTGAGGGCTACGGTCGGCCTGCTGGGTTTGTATTGGCGTTTAAGGAAGTTCATCAAAGGCTGATGTTGTATAGACTGCATAGTAACATCCTCATCGTCGGGCTGCTTTCCATCGGCCTGCTGGGGGCATTGGCCCTGGAGCGTTCGTTCTGCCTGATGACGCTGGGAACGCTGCTGGCCTATGTTACGCAGTTGGGTCTCCTGATGTATTTTTCCCGGGATGAGCGGCAGCGCCTTTCCGAAAAGGTCCTTTTCTTCACGGTGCTCTTGTACTCGCTTTTCATCGGCACGGCCTTCATGCTCATTTCCGTGTACTATTCGGGAGATACCTTCATGCTCAGCAAGTCGGATGCCTGGTTCTACTATGAAAACAGTATGAAAACCCGGGACATCGGCCTTGCCGCCAATGTGAAACGGATCGTCGGCCGTTACGAATTCGACGATTGCGGAGCCCTGATCTTCGACAGCCTGATGATGGCCATCATTCCCTCGAAGTTTTTCCTGAATGCCATCTATATGATTACCGGTGCTTTTTCAGCACTGATGCTTTTCAGGATAGGCCTGCATTTTATGCCGAGGATCTATGCCTATCTGGCCGCGCTGGCCTACGGCACTTCGTCCTTCTTGATTTTCTTCCACTGCTCTTTCCTCAAGGAATCCATTTTCATATTCCTGGTCGTCTGTGCCCTGTATTATTTCTACAAGGCCGTCTTCGACCAAAAACAGGTCGCATATGCCGGGGTGGCCCTGTCCCTGGGCCTGATTCTGTTTTTCAGGCCGGCCATATCGGCCTTGCTGCTGATGGCTTTCCTGATATACTTCGCCGTTTCACAGCGCGGGAAGGCGATTTCCCTGATGCTCTATATCCTCATTGCCGGGCTGCTGGTCGTATTCTTTACGACCATCCAGGGCCTGATGGTCAACTATACGGGCGGGGATATGGACGCCCTGGTGGACTACGGACGGGCCTACGATTATTCTTCGGGCTTCAGCCGCTTCGTCGCCTGGTTCGCCGCTCCGTTCGGACCGTTCCCGTCCCTGTTCCCCAAAGTGGCCGGCCAGCCCATCCTGATCAATTATTACGGAGCCGGGCTTACTTATCGCCTTTTCCTGGCCGTTCCGCTCTGGCTGGGCGTCTATTTCCTGCTCCGGCAGCGGGAAACGAAAATGATACCGCTGGCCGCCTTCGTCCTGCTGGGGATGCTGGCTACGGGTTATGTGATGGCGACGCTGGAACTGCGCAAGGTCATGACGCATATTCCTTTCACCTATATACTGGCGTTTTATGGGCTCTATCAGTGGGAGCGGCGGGAGAAGGGCCTGATTGCGGAGCCGCTGTTCCACGGCTTTGCCATCGGGGTACTGATTTTATGGACATTAATCAGGGGGTAAGATGAAAGTTCTGGTCGTTTGCAAATTATTCAACAGCACCTTGACGGAAAATGTCCTCCGGCCGATGCTGGCTTCCCGCCACGTCCAGCACATCAGCGTGCTCCGGGATTTTGCGGGGACGCTGGAAGATGAAAGGGTGGAGTACCTGCTGCCGTCCAAAGCGCAAAAAGGGATTTTGCGCCATATCGCCAAGATCCGGCGGGGCAGCCGGGCGGTCCGCCGGGACGGCATCGACGCCATCGTCGGCGTGCTGAATACTCCGCACGGCTGGATTGGCAGGGCCATCAGCCTCCTGACGCACAAACCCTATATACATATGACCATCGCCGGCCACCGGGAGTTCTGGGTGGATGGGCCGTGGGTGGAAAAATTCAATCTGTGGCTCTTCGGCAGGGGTGCCGCCATTACCGTGACCGGAGAGCGTACCCGGCAGTACCTGCTGGGGAAGGGAATCCGTCCGGAAATGATTTTCACCATGCCGAACCTGCCGGATGAACAATTTACGCAGGTTCCCCTCCGGGAAGAACGCCACTGGGACATCGTCTCCTTTTCCCGCATCGACCGCAATAAGAATCTCCTTCTGCTGATCAGGGCCCTGGCGGTGTTGAAAGACCGCTATCCCTTGAAGGTCGCCATCGCCGGTGACGGGGAAGAATTGGAGAATGTCAAGGCGGCGGCCCGGGAGGCCGGAGTGGCGGACAGGATTGATTTCCTGGGCTACGTTGCTGCTGTCGAAGAAAAAATTCGGGTGCTGTCCGACAGCCGGATTTTCGTCTCCTGTTCCAGGGGGGAGGGCTTCCCCGTTTCCCTGCTGGAGGCGATGAACTGCGGATGCGTGCCGGTGGTGTCCGATGTCGGCGATATCGCGGACGTCATCGTCAACGGCCAGAACGGGTACCTGTACCAGGATACGGAACAGGAAGCCGAGTTTGTCTCCTGCCTGGACAAGTTGCTCTCCAGTCCGGAACAGCTGAAAGAGATGCGCGCCCAGGCCGTCAAGATCAAGAAGAAGTTTTCCGTGGCGGAAAACGGGAAAAGATGGGATAAGGTCCTGCAATATATCGACCGCAACTAAGATGCTGAGACTACGCTTCATAGGGGATATCTTTCCGGGAGATGAGTTCTTCACCGCCGGCTTCGGTATCCGGTCGCTGACCGGAGAGGAACGGGCCGGGGCCTGGATGCGTGAAATCTCCGACGTGTTGCAGGAAGGGGATTTCTCCATCGGCAATCTGGAAGGCCCGCTGGTGGAAGCACCGGACGAAGAAACTTTCTGCGGCCGTCCTTTCTTTGCCGATATACTCAAGAGTGCGGGCATCAATGTCCTGAACGTGGCCAACAACCATATCCTGGAGCAGGGGGTGGAGGGGTATCAGGAAACCCTCTCCGTCCTGAAAAGCAGGGGGATCCACGTCACGGGCGCACGGACCGGGGACGGGGAGCCGGAAATCCTGACGCTGACGGCGGAAGGGACGAAGGTCTGTATGGCCGGCTTTTGCGACGAGTCCATCAGTTCCTTCGAGAATCCGGGCTGTTATGCCAGCCTGGAAAGGGAGAAGGTCTTCGAGACCCTGGAGCGGATGAAAGCCCTGCAGCCGGATGTCATCGTCTTGATCTTCCACTGGGGGAATGAGTACATCCATTTCCCTTCACTGAAGCAGCGGGAACTGGCCCGGGCGTTGATCGATGCGGGCGCCCGGCTGATTGTCGGACACCATCCGCATGTCATTCAGCCCTATGAGCGCTATAAGGACGGACACATCCTCTATTCCCTCGGGAATTTCTGTTTCGACGATGTGCAGTCGGCCCGTTTCGGGAAAGGGATGACGGCCCGGGTGGAGATCGAGGCAGGCGCCATTACCGGCCTGTCCTTTTCCGGAGTGAAGGTGCAGGATATGGCTTACGGGGATTCGCTGGTCGCGCCGATGGATGCGGAGGCCTTTGCCCGATATTTCAAGCGTATCCAGGAGGAATACGCTGCGCTTTCCCGGCTCCCGGAGGCGGAGTATCAGAGGAAATATGAAAAGCTGCTCAAGAGGGAGCATGCCCGGGAACGCGTTTATATGCGCACCAGTGTCGTGAAGAAACTGCTGAATGTCAAGACCAAGCACAGAAGGCAGTTATTGTTGAACATCAGGAAACACCTTTTGCGGCCATGAGTATCTACAGTGTTATCGACAGGAAAATTCTGATTCCCCTGGGCGATCGGCTGAAGGGGAGGAATCTGCACGGCGCTTTTGCGGAAGCCCTGCAGACGGAATGGCTGTCGGAAGACCGGCTGCGGGAACTCCAAAACGAAAAGTTGCGTCGTCTGGTGCGGCATTGCTATGAAAACGTCCCCTATTACAGGAGGGTCTTTATGGAGCGGAAGCTCAGGCCGGAAGATATCCAGGACAGGGAGGCCCTGGCCAAACTGCCGGTACTGACCAAGCAGCTGATCAGGGAGCATTATCAGGAACTGTGTGCGGAGGATATCCGCCTTCGCCCCTGTCTGGAAGGCTCTACCGGGGGAAGCACGGGGACTCCGATGCGCTTCCTGGAAGACCTGGAGACCTGGAACAAGACGCGGGGGCTCAATCTCCGGGGGTGGACCTGGGCCGGTTTCCAGGTGGGGGAGAAACTCTTCACCCTGGCGGGAAACTCTTTGGTGGACAGCAAGGAGAACCGCAGGAAGATGCGCGTCAAGAACCTGTATGATCGCCTGATCATGAGGAACCTGAAGCGCGACTGTACGGATATTACCCCGGAGGCGATGGCGGAGCATTACCGGGCGATGATGAAATACCGGCCGGCCGGCATCCGCGGCTACGCCTCTTCGCTCTACTTCCTTGCCCGCTATATCGAACAGAACCAGTTGCCCGTCTGCCCGGTCAAGGTGGTGTTCACCACCGGCGAGAAATTGCATCCCAAATACCGGGACAAGATCCAGCAGGTGTTCAAGGCTCCCGTTTTTGACGCTTACGGTGCTTCGGACGGCGGCCTGACGGCCCACGAATGCGCTATGCACGAAGGCCTGCACCTGGGAGAGGAACACTGTGTCGTCGAGATTGTCGACCGCGAGGGGCGGCCCTTGCCGGACGGGGAGATCGGACAGGTGCTCAGCACGGACCTGAACAATTATGCCTTCCCCTTCCTCCGTTATCAGCTGGGGGACCTGGCCTACATCAGGAAGGAGCGCTGCTCCTGCGGCAGGAGCCATCGCCTGCTCGGAGAGGTGGTCGGCCGCGAGGGGCGTGCCATCTATAACAAGCAGGGACGGCCCTATTCTTCCATCGTCATAGACAATATGATGTTCAGGAATCTGGATATCCATTCCGAGGAAAGCCAGCGGCTGTACGAGAAGATGGACCGCTTCCAGATCCGTCAGGACAGTAACGGAGACCTGCGGATCCTCATCAAGCCGGTGGACGCCGGGGAACCGCTTTCCACCTTCGAATATATCAAGGACAATTTTCAAACCTATTTCCCGGAGTCCCGGGTGGAACTGCTGTTCGTGGAGGAGATCCCGCCGCTGCCTTCCGGGAAGGAGGATTATTGCATTTCCGAATATACGGCATTCTGAGTATGTATAGAATCGTAGGCATAGAGGAAATCAAAGCAGAGGCCTGGGCGTCCCTGGTCAAAGCATCGGGGGTCGCCACTTGGTTCCAGACCTATGAGGCCTTTTCCTTCTTTGACAGCATCCCTTTCCTGACGGCTTTTGTCTTCGGGCTGGAATCCGACGGGCGCCTCAAGGGCCTGGTGACGGGTTACCTTCAAAAGGATGGCGGGAAGTTGAAACAATACTTCTCCAAAAGGGCCGTCATTCACGGCGGACCCCTGCTCTCGGACGATATCTCGGCTGCCGAACTCTCCGCGCTGCTTTCCGCCTGCAGGGCGTTCCTGAAAAGGAAGGCCATCTACATTGAGACGCGCAATCTGGCGGATTACTCCGCTTATAAAGAAATCTTTGAAAAGAACGGTTTCCGCTACGAGGCTCATCTGGACTTTATCGTGGATACCTCCTCGGAGGAAATCGTGGAGAAGAACCTCTATAAGAGCAAAAGGAAAAGGATCAGATCTTCCCTGAAGGAAGGGGCAGTCGTCGATGAAAACCCTTCCCTGGACGATGTCAGGGCCTTTTACGGCCTGCTGCACGGTTTGTACAGCAACAAGGTCAAGACTCCGCTGTGGCCCCTGTCCTTTTTCGAGGCGCTTTACAACAAGCCTTTTGCCCGTTTCCTGCTGATGAAAAAGGACGAGGTCGTCATCGGCGGACAGTTGATCCTGGTATGGGAGCACAACTGCGTGTATCTTTATTATCTCTGTGGAGAAGACGGGAAATACGAGGGGCTCTATCCTTCCATCCTGGGGACCTATGCGGGCCTGCAGTACGCGGCGAAAAACGGCTGCCCCCGATGTGACATGCTGGGCGCCGGGAAGCCCGGACAGAAATACGGCGTACGGGATTTCAAGGCTGAATTCGGCGGGACGCTGGTAGAATACGGCAGATTCCTCGCGGTGACGCAGCCGTTGCTGTACCGCATCGGCTGTCTGGGCGTGAAAATATTGAAATCTAAATGGTTCAGACGATGAAAGAAAGGGAAGAATACAACTTTTTGCGCATCGACCCTTCCGCGTCCGATTGGGCGCTCATGGAGACTGCGTACGATGCGACCGTCTTTCATTGCCGGAAATGGAATGACTATGTCCGGCAGATGGGCGAATCCGTGCTGGTCCTGGAAGTGCTGGAAGGCGGCCGGGTGATCGGTCACTTCGTGGGCGCTTTCCGGCGCGTTCTCTTCCTTAAATTGGTCATGGCCCCCTCCATGGGTACGGGAACCTATGCCCAGGGACTGTGCATGCAGATCCCGGTCACGAAGGAGACGAGGCTGGACATCTATCGCCAGTTGGTGCAATGGCTGTTCCGCTCCCGGCCGGCGGATTATGTGCAGATCTGCGACTGGCAGCTCCGGACGGAGTTCGTCGGGGAACCCGAGGAATGGTCCGATCCCGACCTGGAGGCGCTGGGGATTTACTACAATCGCCGCTACACCTATTGCCTGGATATTCGGAAGCCCATTGATGAACTTTGGTCGAACCTGCATTACAAGTCCTGCAAGTACAGCATCAACAAGGCCAGGAAGCAGGGCCTTTCCGTGAAAACCGTGGAGAAGGAGGAGGAAATCGAGCCCTTTGTGGACCAGCATCTCCTGCACATCCAGGACCTGCTCGACCGCAAGAAAAATCTCGGCCTGCCCTGCCAGAGCCGGAAAAATATCAGCGCATTGTGCCATGCGCTCTTCCCTGACCGCATCCTGATGATGGAAGTGCTGGGGCAGAATGAAGCCGGGGAGCGCGTTTCCATGGCCTCCGGCATTTTCGCGAACGGCAGTGCCGGGAGCACCTTCTTTACCGGAGCCAGTTACCACGACTATATGTCCTATTGCCCGAATGAGCTGATGGTGTGGGAGGCGATTCAGGCTTTGCATGAACGGGAGGCCGGCAGTTTTATTTTCGGCGGGACCGCTTCCTACAAGAAAAAGTTCGCTCCGGCCTATGCCTGCGTCCCCGTCATGATCTTTTCCCGCTTCTCTCTGCTGCTGGGCGTCCGTCGCCTCCTGAAAATCGGCTATGAGAAGGCTTTGTCCATCCTTTGGCATTTGAAGAGAAAATGAATATCCTGATTGACATAGGGCACCCGGCGCACGTCCATTTGCTGCGGATTACGGGGGAGCAGTTGAAAAGCAAGGGGCACAGGGTTTACTACTCTGTCCGGGACATCCCCGTCGCAAAGCGGCTCATGACCTATTACGGCATGGAATACGTCGATCTGGGGAAGAAGAAGGACTCCCTTTTCGGGAAGGCCATGACGGTCCTGTTCCAGGACTGGCAGCTGCTGCGCTTTGTGTGGAAGAAAAAGATAGACATCGGCCTCAGTTCCGGTATGGTCCTGTCCCACGTGTCCCGGCTGAGCCGGATGAAATCCGTTGTCTTCGACGATGATGACGACAGCGCAGAACCCCTGGTCGTGAAATATGCACATCCTTTTTCGGATGCCGTATTTACCCCGGATGTCATCAGGAGGAAGACGGACAAGGCCGTTTATTATGACGGCTGCCACGAACTGGCGTACCTGCATCCCCATCACTTCAAGCCGGATGTCTCGGTGCTGGAAAAGATAGGCTTGCGTCCGGAAGACAAGTTCTTCATTTTGCGCTTCGTCGCATTCAAGGGGCACCACGATGTCGGGCAGCAGGGTATCTCCCTGGAACAAAAGCGCCGGCTGGTCCGCCTGCTTTCCGGCTATGGGCGTGTCATCATTACCTCGGAGCGGGAAATCGAAGCGGAATTCGAGCCGTACCGTCTGCCGGTTCCGCCCGAAGAGATCCACTCGCTGATGTATTATGCCACCCTCTTCCTGGGCGACAGCCAGACGATGACCAGCGAGGCGGCCATCCTGGGGGTGCCCTCGCTCAAATGCAACACTTTCGCCGGAAAACTTTCCGTCCCCAATGCACTGGAACGCAAATACGGGCTCTGCTATGCTTATCATCCGGATGATTTCGAGAAGTTTTACCGGCACGTGGAAACCCTGCTGCAGCAGGCGGACCTGAAGGAAGAGTGGAAGAAAAAGCGCGAGGCGTTTTTGCGGGACAAGATCGACGTGTCCGCATTTTTTACCTGGTTCGTAGACAATTATCCGGAGAGCGGACGCATCCTGAAAACCGACCCGGATTATCAATACCGTTTCAGATAGATGGACTTTACCCGGAAGACATATTCCCAGCTGATCCGCAGCCTCAAGGCCCGCGGCTATGCGTTCATCACTTATGCGGAGTATTGCGCCGGAGCCCGTCCTGAGCGTTTCGTCATCCTGCGTCACGATGTGGACCTGCTGCCCGGACATTCCCTGTGCATCGCCCGCCTGGAAGCGGGAGAGGGGGCCAGGGCCAGTTATTACTTCCGTGCGGTCCCCGAAAGCTGGGACGAGGCCGTCATCCGTGAAATCAGCCGCCTTGGGCACGAGGTAGGCTACCATTATGAGTCCCTGACCAGTTGCCGCGGCGATGTGGATGCGGCCTATGCGGATTTCTGCCGGAACCTGGAAGCCTTGCGGAAACTGGTGCCCGTGAATACGGTCTGCATGCACGGCAGCCCCCGTTCCCCTTACGACAGCAAGGACATCTGGAAGAAATACGAGCTGGCGGCGCTCGGCCTGAGCGGAGAGCCCTACCTGACGACGGACTTCAGCCACTTGCTCTACCTGACGGACACGGGACGCCGCTGGGATGGCTATAAGGTCAGTGTCAGGGATAAGATAGAAGCCTTTCAAGGGCGCTGGGATAGGGCGGGCTGGTCGTTCCATACGACGCAGCAGATTCTGGACGCTCTGGAGAAAGACCTCCTGCCGGCCGGCCTGATGATTACGACCCATCCGCAAAGGTGGAATGACTTCGGTCCCGGCTGGGTGAAGGAATACATTCTCCAGCACTTGAAAAATATTGTGAAAAGATTTATCGTCAGAAGGAAATAAGAGATGATCAGACTGCTTACCGTCATCGGGGCGCGTCCCCAGATTATCAAGGCTGCGGCCATTTCCCGGGCCGTAAAGTCCCGGTTTGCCGGTCAGGTGGAGGAAAAGATCCTGCACACCGGCCAGCATTACGACGAGAATATGTCGGCGGTCTTCTTCGAAGAGCTGGGGATTCCCAAGCCCGATTACCATCTGGGCGTGGGTTCCGGCCCCCACGGGGAACAGACGGCCAAGATGATTGCGAAGATTGAAGAAGTGCTGAACTCGGAACGCTTTGACGGCGTCCTGCTTTACGGGGATACCAATTCCACGCTGGCCGGCGCCGTGGCCGCTTCCAAGATGGACGTGCCGGTCTTCCACGTGGAGGCGGGGCTCCGTTCCTTCAATATGACCATGCCCGAAGAAATCAACCGCATCGTCTGCGACCAGCTCTCCAGTATTCTGTTCGCGCCCACGCAGACCGCCTGCGACAACCTGCGCGCGGAAGGCTTCTATGACTCGCCTGCCCGATTCAAAAACGGGAAGCAGCGGCTTGTCGTGAATGCCGGCGACGTGATGTACGATAACAGCATGTACTTCGCCTCCCTGGCCGGGCAGCGTTCGGATATCCTTTCCCGGATCGGGGTCACCCCCGGAAAATACATCCTGGCGACGATCCACCGGCCGGGCAATACGGACGATCCGGAGCGGCTCCGCGCCATCCTTTCGACCCTTCTGGAGATTACGGAGACGGAGGGAATCGATATGGTGCTGCCGCTGCATCCGCGGACGCGCGCCCTGCTCGGGAAGAACCTGGATGCCGGTACCTATGCCCGCCTGATGAACGCCCCCCGCGTGCGGGTGATTCCTCCGGCCTCGTTCTTCGACATCATCGTACTGGAAAAGAATGCCCGCATCGTCATGACGGACAGCGGCGGCGTACAGAAGGAAGCCTTCTTCTTCGGCCGCCCCTGCGCCATTCTCCGCCCGGAGACGGAGTGGGTCGAGATCGTCCGTCACCAGGCGGGCATCATCACGGATGCCGACCCTGACCGGATCCGGGAGGCCTACCGCCGACTCTCCGGCCGCGAGGTGGCCTTCCCCCCGCTCTTCGGCGACGGCAAGGCCTCGGAACGCATTCTGGAAGCCATTGTATCCTATCTATCGTAAAATCTATCAACGCATTATATGGAAAAGAAAAATTTTGCTCTCATTGGCGCCGCCGGCTACATCGCCCCCCGTCACATCAAAGCCATTGCCGATACGGGCAATGACCTGGTCGTTGCCCTCGACAAGTTTGACAGCGTAGGCCGCCTGGACAGTTCGTTCCCCAACTGCTCTTTCTTCACGGAGATGGAGCAGTTCGACCGCTTCTGCTCCAAGCAGATCCTTGCCGGCGATGTCCTGCACTATATGAGCATCTGCACCCCCAACTACACGCACGATGCCTTCATCCGCTATGGCCTCCGCCTGGGCAGTGACATCATTTGCGAAAAGCCCGTGGTGCTGAATCCCTATAACCTCGACCACCTGCTGGAGATCGAGAAGGAAACCGGCCACAAGGCCTACACCATCCTGCAGCTTCGCCTGCACGATTCCATCGTCGCCCTGAAGAAGAAGGTGGACGAAGGGCCGAAGGACAAGGTATACGACGTGGACCTGACCTATATCACCTCGCGCGGCAAATGGTACTATGCTTCCTGGAAGGGCGATGTGCGCAAGAGCGGCGGCGTCGCCACCAATATCGGCGTACATTTTTACGATATGCTCCAGTGGGTGTTCGGTCCCGTGAAATGGAATATCGTGCATATGATGAGTTTCGACCGCGTCGCCGGCTACCTGGAGCTGGAGAGGGCGCGCGTGCGCTATTTCCTCAGCATCAATGCCGAATGCCTGCCGGAAAATGCCGTTCAGGGCGAAAAGAAGACCTATCGTTCCATCAATATCGACGGGGAGGAATTCGAGTTCAGCCAGGGCTTTACGGAACTGCATACCAAGAGTTACGAGAACATCCTTGCCGGGAAGGGCTTCCGCATCAGCGAGGCGCTCCAGAGCATCCAGATCGTCAGCGATATCCGTAATGCCACGCCCATCGGCCTGGTAGGGGATTACCACCCGCTGGCCAAACTGCCACTGGCGAAACATCCTTTCGGCTGGGACGACAAGCGATAAACCCCGTGGAAACATCGGCCAATAACAGAAGGATTGCCCGGAATACCCTGTTCCTCTACCTGAGGATGGGGCTTTCGATGCTGGTCTCCCTTTATACCTCCCGTGTCGTATTGCAGACGCTGGGGGTGGAGGACTACGGGATCTACGGCGTTGTCGGCGGGGTAGTGGCCATGTTCGATTTCCTGAATGCCTCCATGTCGGGCGCCACTTCGCGCTTCCTGACCTATGGCCTGGGGAAGGGGGACGCCAAGGTCTTGTCCAGAACCTTCTCGACGGCATTCCTGGAGCACCTGATGATCGCCGTTGTCATTCTGATCATCTGCGAAACTTTTGGCCTCTGGTTCCTGAACAACAAACTGGTCATCCCGCCAGAACGGATGCCGGCGGCCAACTGGGTCTTCCAGTTGTCCATCCTGTCCATGATGGTGTCGGTTACGCAGGTTCCCTATAATGCCAGCGTCATCTCCCACGAGCAGATGGATGTCTATGCCTATGTGGAAATCTTCTATGTGGCGGCGAAATTGCTGGTGGTCTATCTCCTGCTGGTGGTGTCGTTCGATAAACTGATCCTTTATGCCCTGCTGATGCTGACGGTATCGGCGGGGAAGGCCATGTATTATCGCTTCTACTGTGCGCGGCATTTCAGCGAATGCCGCCTGCAGTGGGTCTGGGACCCGCCGCTGTTGAAAAAGATGATGAAATTCTCCGGCTGGGACCTGTACGGCAATATGAGCGTCATGGCCCGCACGGAGGGGGTGACCCTGCTCTTGAACATCTTCTTCGGGCCTGCGGTCAATGCCGCATCCTCCATCGCCACCCAGGTGCAGGGGGCCGTCATGTCCTTTGCCACCAGCGTCTCTACCGCCGTAAGGCCGCAAATCATCAAGTATTATGCGCAGGGCCATTATCCGGAGATGATCCGCCTGATGAGCAATGCGGTCCGCCTGAACTTTTTCATCCTGCTGTTCCCGACCGTCCCCCTGATGATCTGTCTGCCCTATGTGCTGGAATTGTGGCTGGGCATCGTCCCGGAATACACGGTCATTTTCTGTACGCTGACCCTGCTGTTCAATTTCTTCGCCAATATGTCGGCCACCCTGGTGACCGGAATCCATGCCACCGGGAAGAACATCAGGCCCAGCCTGATCAACGGCTCCCTCTACATTCTGGTGGTGCCCTTCTCCTATCTGGCTTTCCGGCTGAAGGCGGATGCCTGGTGGCCCTTCCTTTTCAATGTCCTGGCCGTGGTGCTGGGAATGCTCTCGAATGCCTACACCCTGCATCTGTATATCAAGGAATATTCCCTCTGGCGCTTTTTGAAGCGGGATTTCCTTCCCTGCGTCTTCGTGCTGGCCGTCAGCATGGGCGTCTGCGTCCTGCTCAAGCCGTTCTGCGCCCAGGGATTCGGGGGACTGCTGGAGATGATCCTCCTCTCTTCTGCCTTGCTGGTACTCCTGGGCTACTGGTTCCTGGTGCCCCGCTCCCTGAGCCTGAAAATCATTCATCGAATAAAAAGCATATTATGCAAAAAGGGCTAGTCAGTTTACTCACACCGATGTACAATACAGGCGCCTATGTGCACCGCCTGCTGGACTCTGTCTTGAGCCAGACCTATCCCCGCATCGAAATGATTGTCATTGATGACGGTTCGACGGACAACTCCGCCGAGGTGGTCAGGGGCTACATTCCCCGCTTCGAGGAAAAGGGCTACAGCCTGAAATACATCTATCAGGACAATGCGGGACAGTCCGTGGCCATCCGGAACGGCTTGAAGCGCATCGGGGGAGAGTTCCTGGCCTGGCCGGACAGCGATGATTATTATGCCTCGGAGGATGCCATCGCCCGGATGGTGGAGACCCTCTCTGCCGCCGATCCGGTCTTCCAGATGGTTAGGACCCAGGAAGTGCTCGTCGAGGACGGGAGTTTCCGTCCCATCGCCTTTTATGGCCAAAAGGCCCATGAGGAAGAGGGCCCCGGTCTGTTTGAGGACTGTCTTTTCGGAAAGAATGATTTTTACTTTTGCGCCGGCGCGTATATGGTGCGGACGGAAGCCCTGTACGAGATGACGGAATTCGACATCTACACGGAGAAAGGCGCCGGGCAGAACTGGCAGTTATTCTTGCCCGTCCTGTACAAATACCGCTGCAAGACCATTCTCTCGCCGCTGTTTCACGTGGTCTCCCGCTCCCGCTCCCACAGCCGTCAGTTTGAGACGGACTATGAGAACCTGGCGAGGCAGATGGACGTGTACTTCAAGACGCAGATGGAAACCTTGAAGCGGATCAAAGGGATGCCGGAGGCCGAGCGGGAAGGATATCGCCTCAAACTGGAGGCTTACTATGACAGCCGCCTGCTCGATGAAGCCATCCGCGGGAACCGGCGGAAAGAGGCAAAAGAGAAATTCCGCGTCTGTCGGACAGAACTTGCCGCACCAGCCCTGGGTTGTGCGCCGGCCCTGTTGCTCAGCCTGCCGGGCGGAACCTATGTCATGAACTTTATACGCTACGCCGTTGCGGGATGCAAGGGACTTTCCCGCAGGCTGTTCAAGAGAAAATGATCAAGAAGGTCCATAAAGCGCAGTGTTGTGGATGCGAGGCATGCCTTCAAGTGTGTCCCCGGCAATGCATCAGTATGCAGGAAGACCGGGAAGGCTTTCTCTATCCTTCTGTCGATGAGCAGTCCTGCGTGGATTGTGCCCTGTGTGAAAGCGTCTGTCCTGCGTTGCATCCGGTCACTTCGTCCCTGCCGCTGGAGGTCCTGGCCGCCAGGAACCCGGACAGGGAAGTCTTGCGCAAATCCTCTTCCGGGGGGCTGTTTGCCGCCCTCGCCGGACAAGTGCTGGGAAGGGGAGGGGTCGTCTTCGGTGCCGCTTTCCGTCCCGACTTCCTGTCGCTGCATCATACGGCTGTGGAGGCTGAAGAGGATTTGCCTGCCCTGATGGGCTCAAAATACCTGCAAAGCCGGATGGACGGCAGTTTCCTTGCCGCCAAATCCTTCCTGGAAGCCGGCCGTCCCGTGCTTTTCTGCGGGACCTCCTGCCAGATCAAGGCTTTGAAACTCTTTCTCCGGAAAGACTATGAAAATCTCCTTGCCGTGGACTTTATCTGTCACGGAGTGCCTTCTCCCGCGGTGTGGCGGAGCTATCTTGGGGAACTCCTTCCGGAAGGACAGAAGCCCCGGAGCGTGTCGTTCCGCGATAAACGGACCGGATGGGCGAAGTTCAGTTTCACCCTGACCGCCGGCGCAGAGGGCCGGGAGAAAGAAATCTCGAGTGTCAACGACAGCGACCCCTATATGTGGCTGTTCCTGAACGATTATACGCTGCGCCCTTCCTGCTATGCCTGTCCGGCGAAAGGCGGAAAAAGCTGCAGCGACCTGACCCTGGGAGACTATTGGGGAATCGATACGGCCCATCCGGAATTTGAGGACCGGGATGGCGTGGGACTGCTGACGGTCAACAGCCGGAAAGGCAAAGATTTCCTGGCCGGGGTAACGCTGGATACCTGTCCTTCCTCGCTGGACCTGGCCCTTCAGGAGAACCCTGCCTACCGTTTGTCCCGGAGAGAGCCCAGAGGCCGGGGGCGTTTTTTCCGCTGGTTTGCCTCAGGAAAGTTATCCATCGGGGAGATGGCCCGGCGGCTCCGCAGGGAGAAAGGCCTGGCGGATTTCTTCGCATACCTGGGGAGGAAAATGCATAAAATAAAAAGACGTCTTTCATGAGAGTAGCCATCCTGACACAACCCCTGAGAACCAACTACGGCGGGATTCTCCAGAACTATGCCCTGCAGCAATGCCTGAAGGAGATGGGTCACGAAGTGTGCACGCTGGACGAAAGCAGGACGAGACCCCTAAGCTTGGGAAAATTCGTGAAAAGGGCGGGGAAGATCCTGCTTGGCAGGATTCCGGCGTCTTACCTGTTCTATGAAAAGCACTATCGTCGGGATTATGACATCTTCGCGCAAGCTACGCGGGATTTCGTAAAAGCCCATATCGACCTGTATCCCTATCAGAAAATCGGCAAGGACCTGGCTCCTGAGCTTTTTGACGCCTATGTCGTGGGGAGCGACCAGGTGTGGAGACCGGGCTACAATCACATCGGCAGGATGTTTCTGGATTTCACGGAGGGCTGGGAGGTAAGGCGGATCGCCTATGCCGCCTCTTTCGGTGTGGACAGCTGGGAATATACCCCGGAAGAGACGAAACGCTGCGCGGCCCTGGCCAGCCGCTTCGATGCCGTAAGCGTCCGGGAGGCTTCGGGCATTCCGCTCTGCGAACACTATCTGGGGGTGCCCGCTACCCAGGTGCTGGACCCCACGATGCTTTTGACGAAAGAGCACTATACTTCCCTGATCGACCGGGTGAAGACCGTCCCCGGCGAAGGGCAGTTGTTCGTGCACGTCCTCGATCCTGCCCCCAGCAAACAGAAGTTTATCGGCCGTCTGGCCGTGGAGTACGGGGTAAAGCCGTTCCGCTGCAATCAGGAAGAAGAGGAAGGCCGTCTGGAGATTCCGATAGAAAAAAGAATACAGCCTCCGGTGGAACAGTGGCTGCGTTCTTTCCTGGAAGCGGAATATGTCATTACGGATTCTTTCCACGCGACCGTCTTCGCCATCCTGTTCAACAAGCCCTTCCTGGTGTGGGCGAATCCCGGCCGCGGCGCCACGCGGATACGCTCCCTGCTGGACGGCTTCGGTCTGGAGGACTGCCTGATTTCGGAAAGCAGTGCGCCATCTTTTCCGGGAATTGACTATCTTCGCGCCAATTTCAGCCTTGAACGGTTCAGACAAGCATCCAAGGATTTTCTTTCAACGCATTTGAAATGACCCCTTTCCTTACCGTCTTCACACCGAGTTATAACAGGGCTTATATCTTGCCGCAGTTATATGAGAGTCTTTGCCGCCAGAGCTGCAAGGACTTCGTGTGGAGTATTGTAGACGACGGTTCCACGGATGATACGGAAGCCCTGGTCCGTGCGTGGGAAGAGGAAAAGCGGATAGCGGTCCGCTATCATAAACAGCCGAACGGAGGAAAGATGCGGGCGCATAACGCCGGGGTAAGGCAATGCGACACCCCGCTGTTCGTCTGCGTGGACAGCGATGACTTTGTCCCGGACGACTTTGTCGCGTCCGTCGCATCCCGTTGGCCCGAAATCCAGGCGGAGGAAAAACTGGCCGGATGCATTGCCTACAGGGCGTTCCGGGACGATAAGGGGGAATTCCGGCCCAAAAGCACTTTCCCTCCGAAAAGGACCAGTTCCCTCGGAGGGCTGTATGCCCAGGGCTTCGCAGGGGATACCACCCTTGTGTTCAAGACCGCCGTGCTGAAGCATTATCCCTTCCTCGAAGTGGAGGGGGAAAAGTTCAGCAGCGAGGCTTACGCCTACGACCAGATCGATCAGGAATACCGGTATCTGCTGGTCGGGGAAGCCTGGATCCTGTGCACCTATCTGCCCGATGGCTACACGCGCGATGAGGATGCCCTCTATGCCCGGAATC
Source organism: Bacteroidales bacterium (assembly GCA_016282145.1). Taxonomy (GTDB): domain Bacteria; phylum Bacteroidota; class Bacteroidia; order Bacteroidales; family UBA932; genus Cryptobacteroides. The sequence goes on from JAEEJZ010000001.1 coordinate 17,233, forward strand.
CCAAAGGCTGCGCCATCTATTATAACCAGAAGGCCCGTTTTACCCATAGCTGGCTAAGTAAGGAAAAACTGGGCTACGGCATCTCCTATATGATTTATGCGCGCCGGGCCGGGATGAAGGGGATTTGGAGGCGATCGGCGCTGAAGACCCCGTTTTACCCCCTCTTCTGGCTCTTGAGCTATTATTACGAATGGAAATGGAAAGAGAAATACCCAAGGTGATCCATTATTGCTGGTTCGGAGGCAAGCCGCTCCCGGAACTTGCCAGGAAGTGCATCGCTTCCTGGAAGAAGTTCCTGCCCGACTTTGAAATCAAGGAGTGGAACGAAAGCAATTTTGACGTGTACCGGACGAAGTTCACCCGGGAAGCCTACCGGCTCAGGCATTACGCCCACGTGAGCGATTATGCCAGATTCTGGATTCTCTACCATTATGGAGGAATCTATTTCGATACCGATGTCGAGCTCATCCGTCCGATGGACGACATCATCGCCAAAGGGACTTTTATGGGCTTCGAATGCCAGGAGGGGACGCCGGCGGACAATCCCGAAGGGAACGTGAATCCGGGACTGGGCATGGGCGTCTATCCGGGTCATCCCTTTTTGCGCCAGGTGCTGGACTACTATGACCAGGCGCATTTCGCCCGCTGGAACGGCAAGATTACGGCAAATGTAACTCTTTTGACGACCCGCTTCCTGGATTTCAGCAAGAAAGGGCGGCTCGACGGCGGAATTATCCGCGCCAACGGAATGTTGATTTATCCGGAGGAATATTTCTGTCCGGTCAATTATTATACGAAAGAAACAAAGATGAGTTCCAATACAAGAACCATTCATCACTACATGGCGTCCTGGACGACCCCGGGCGGAAGCCTGCGTAACCTGAAGGAGCGGCTCCGTTTCATTTTGACCCGTTTGAGAAGCACACTGTGCCTGATGCTGTGCGCCGGGTTCCTTTTGCTGCCCGGCTGTACCCCCAGGGAAGCGATATCCGAATATGAAAGGATCAACCAGGCCTTCACGGACGCGATTGGCGGAGACGTGAGCCCCCTGCAGTGGTGGCGTACGACCGTAAGGGTCAATGTCAATCTCCCTGCCGGCGTCCCGGCCAGGCTCTGGCTGACTTCCAGATCCAACGACGGGGTGATCTATGACTATAAGGAGTACGACGGAAGCGGAACGGTGGTCATGACGGCGCCGCAGGGAAATGAAAATCCCCTCTACCTGAGCGTTTACACCGAGAAGGGGCTGACCATCGAATCCGTCCCGCTGAGCGGGAAACCGGAAGAGACCATCAACGTAAGCATCGACCAGGGCAGGTCGCGGGGAGCGGAGAGCAAGGCCGGGACAACCCATCCGGCTTCGCTCTGCGGGAGCAGCATTACCGGAAATCCCCGCTACTATGAGTTCAATCCCGAAGAAATGGCCGACTACCGTTCCATCATGGAGTTTGCCCGCAGCACCACCGATGCGAAACTTGCCGGCTTGAACTGCGACTATGAACTGACCTCGAACGGTCCGTTTTACATTACCTGGGTGGACGGGTACGAGGCTTCCCAGCGCTCGCATATCCTGGGCTATTATTACCATACCCCGGGCACCTATGACGATATCGTCTATCAGGATATCTGTGAAACGCATAAATGGGACTACATCGACGGTCTGGCCAAGGTCCAGTACCAGTTGGATATGGACATCACCATCGACGGCCATCAGTTTCTGGCCAACGAATGGTATGATGCCAACTTTGACATGAATGACGGTTACGGCTCCACCTATTCCGACAACATGGACCGTATCGGGGACAATGCCTACAATTCCCAAATCGTTTTCAACCATTATCGGGACCACATCAGTGCCTTCCAGGGGATTTCTTTTGAAATCAGCGTCCCCAAGGGAAAACGCATCGGTTTCTATCTGCGTTCGGTAGAGGAGTTTTTTCCGGAGCAGTGGAGACGGTTGCGCGCCCAGGGAATCAAACCCATTACCGACAAGGAGAGCCTGTTCAACGGGACTTGTTTCAGTGTGGAGGCCTGGAATGTCAATGCGAATCATCGCAGCTTTATTTATCAGTCGGAAACCATGACCTGGATCGGGATGGAAGACAATGTGGTCGGCGGAGACAATGACTGTAATGATGTCGTCTTCGGGCTGATCGGCGATCTGCACGTGGAACCGCCGATCGATCCCATCGACGGCGACAGTTCTTTCCCCTGGACCCTGGCGTTCGAAGATATCCACCGGGGGACCGATTATGATTTCAACGATGCCGTCATTCAGCTGCTGCCCGATTATCAGGAGGAAACCTGCCACGTCCGCGTGCTTGCCGCCGGAGAAAAGGAAAGGCTTTTCCTCCATTATGACGGACCGGACGGGGATTACAACCTGGGGGAATTGCATCAACTGCTGATGGGAGACATGGACCGGAAGTGCATCAATACGCTGGAGGCGGTGGCATCGGTCCCGTTTGTCGAAACACAAGCCGTGCCCTGGCCCTCAGAATTTACCATGATCAAGGATGCGCAGCGCTTTTATGTCGAAGTGAAACGAGGCACCTGCACGGACTGCTCGGATGCGATTATGCTGGCCTCTACGCCCGGGAAACTGCCGGAGGCGATGCTGATCGCCGGAGAGTGGCGCTGGCCCCGGGAGGGTATTCCCGTCTATGAAACCTACAGGGAGTTCCCCTATTGGGCAAAAGATGCGGCCCGGACCCGTTACTGGGAATGGTATAAGTCGCCGATGGCGGGAACGTATGTGGCCTACTAATGAATAAGGGTATGAAAGCACGGGATTTTATTATAGCCGGGATACTTCTGCTGCTTCCCTGCAGCCTGCGGGCCCAAGACGGGACGCAGGATGAGGTGGCAGGGAAGGATCCCCTTTATCTGCAATTATATTTGGGCATCAATAAGTCCGCCAATGAGAATCTGCCCTGGACGGAATTCTCCACTTACCCCTGGTCCGGAGGTATGTTCATGGGCATCGGACAGGAATTTACCCCGCTGTGGGGCTGGCGGGCAGTGGTGCGTGCCAATTACAACCGGAGCCGCAACGTGCCGCTCTGCGAAAACGGCGAGCCCTGGGGCTGGGGCAGTCTCAGCGTTTTCGGCGATATGACTTTCGATATCACCGATGCCATCCGGGGCAAAAATCGCAAGCCTTCCGCCCTCTTCGACCTGAAGGCCTTTGCCGGCGTGGGACTTGCCTATACCGGCGGGTTCGACCACGTCCCCCTTTCCTATACGCATCCGTACCTGCGGGAAAGCCTCGTGATCCCCGGAATGCGGCTTGGCGTAACGGCCAATTTCAGGGTCGCCGAACAATGGCGCGTCGGTATGGAACTGAGCCATTCCTGGTTTGAAGACCATTTCAACGGCGTCGCTTACGGTCTGCCCCTGGACGGACGGACCAACATCAAGGTCGGCGTTACCTATCTGCTGGCGAAAAAGAAGAAAAAGGAACCGGTGGAGATCGTCCGCAGCAACAAACTGAAGGACTGTCCCGCCCTCCCCATGCTGATTCCCGCCCCGGAGCCCGTAAAGGTGCGTCAACTGACGGGGCGTGCCTTCCTGGATTTCCCGGTCAACGAGACAGTCATTTATCCCTCCTATCGTAAGAATCCGGATGAACTGGCCCGGATTGATGCGACGGTGGAGGCTGCCGTTTTCGATACCACCGTTAGCGTGAAATCCCTTATGCTTCACGGCTATGCCTCTCCCGAAAGTCCCTATGACAACAATACCCGCCTGGCGGAAGGACGTGTGGAATCGCTCAAAAACTACCTGATGGGAAAATATGCCTTTTCGCCGGAGCTCTTCGATATCCGTGCTACGCCGGAAGACTGGGGAAATCTCCGCGGCTTTCTGGAGAACACGGAAGGGCGCAGGGTGAAAGGCGATTTCTGGTATGATTCGCAGCATTATGTGGAGACGCCCAGCGTCCCTGATGCCGTCCTTCGTCACCGCGAGGAATTGCTGGAAGTGATTGACCGGGAGATGGACCCGGATGAAAAGGAGGAGCAGTTGAAGAAAGTAGGCGGCGGGGAACCCTATCGCTGGCTGTACAGATACGTCTATCCCGGCCTCCGGCACACGGATTACCTGATTTCCTATGAAGTGAGGGCCTATGAGGCAAAGGATGGCCGCAGGCTCATCTACTCCCATCCCGAAGCTTTGAGCCTGAATGAGATGTATCAGGTGGCGTTGAGTTATCGGGAAGGGTCGGAGGAATGGTTCGACGCCTTTATCATCGCCGCCCGGCAGTACCCGCAGGACGAGACGGCCAATCTGAATGCGGCCTGTGCCTGTGTAAGGACGAAGCGGCTTACCGAGGCGAAGAAATATTTGAAAAATGCCGGGGACACCCCACAGGCTAACTATCTGGCAGATGTGATTTTGGCGATGGAAGGGCAGGTAAACTGGCGCCTGGAAGGGGGGCGTGTGAAGATTGCTCCATAGCTAATTTATAAAATTTTTAAGTTTTTTAATAAAAAATTTGCTTAATAAAAATTAAGGCGTATCTTTGCAGTCAAAATAAACGGACATATGTTATTCGGCCGCTCTCATTTCGGATTTCTTGCGTGCCTCTCTGCATGCTTAATGTTTTCTGTAACAGCTTGTTACGATGCAGATGACTTTTATTCCCGAAAAAAA
>JAEEJZ010000023.1 GCA_016282145.1 Bacteroidales bacterium
GCCCACCATAGTCACTCCAACTACGCAACGGGCGGCTCCGACGAGACGATGTCCTTCACCATGAAGATCGACAAAGACCTCAACGGGGAAGGCAGTTTCAGTATTACCCGGAAGTCCTGGGCCACCGCAGGGATGGGAATGAACGCTATCGGGAGCACCTGCAATATGTCGATGTCAGGGTCTTTCGGACCCGACCAGCCGGACAAAACTTACTGGAGCGGATACGGAATCCTGATTTACAACAAGGCTCCGCAGTCCTTCTCGTTCAGCGTCGGCGGATTCACTGCCTATTTCGAGCCCGACAACCATCTGGACGTATTCAATTACTCAACATCTTCCACCAATGCGGTGTGCTACATTCTTCTTAGATAATACTGTTATTTGTTTGTAAGGACCCCACTGGGGTGCAGTCGGATAGCGCAGCTCCTCAAACAAATTTTGCGTGAATTACTTTTATCGCGTATCTTTACAAAGATTTAGCAGAACGTATCGATTGCCTATGAAAAGACTTCTCTTTGTGTCGGTTTTTTTACTGGCCTCCGTATCTCTCTTTGCCGCCAAGCCCCTCAAGGTGACCCGGGGTAGTCTGGATGTGCTCAAACAGGAGGCTACCGCCACCTGGAACATCGACCTTTCTGAAGCCTGCTTTGTTCACAATGGCGCTTTTGCCAAGGAAAACAAGGGAGATTTCAAGACCTGGTGTGAAGAGGATTACGACGAGCGCGTCCGTCTGATGAATGAGGCGTTCTTCGAGTCCTTTAACCATTACAGCACCGGCCTGAAGCTGGTAAATGAAGGCGATGCTCCCTATAAAGTCGTCCTCAAGGTAAATACTTTTGAGCGAAGCCAGGGGCCCGGCCTCACGGGCAGTTGCTATATCAGCATCTACGGAACCTTCTGCGTGGTGAATTCCGCAACCGGAGAAACGGCCCTGGAGATTCAGGTGAACAACGTAAAGGGAGACACGGACTTTAATGAAACCGACCGCTTCCCCAAGACGATGAACTGGTTCTGCCGCGATTTATTCAAACTGAAATAGCACAGGGCTACCTCAAATGCTCAAAGGTAAAGGCTTCCCAGGGAAGATCCGCGCGGGCCTACGAAAGCGGAACGACTGCTGCACAGTTGCTCCGTTTTTTGTTTTTCGGGGGTATAGCTCAGCTGGTAGAGCACATGGTACATCCAGAGGGCATTATGACTCCTTTTTTCTCCTTTTCATCAGGTCAAAGTTCAGAAACTTACCGCTTCCGAACGATTCTTTCTGGGGCTTCTTGCCAAGAAAATGCTCAAATAAAGGCTTTTTTAGGCCCAAATTTGCGCGTATATGCGTGCGTGTATTAGGGGATAATTATTACTTTTGTAGTTGTCCTTATCACGTACAGTAATAAGCCCTATGACGAATAATACGAAAAAGCCAAGCGGCCAACCCGAAAAACGGGATTCATTCGCCACTTCGTTCGGTGTGCTGGTGGCCTTGGCCGGATCGGCCGTAGGTCTGGGAAACCTTTGGAGATTCCCTTATCTGGTTGGTCAGAATGGCGGCGCCGCCTTCATTCTCATCTATATTTGCTTTGTTATATTGGCAGGACTGCCTGTGATGCTGGCCGAATTCATTGTCGGCCGCCGCGGCCAATCCAGTGCCCGCAGCGCCTTCCGGAAACTGGCGCCGGGCAGCCATTGGGGCATTGTCGGTATGCTGGGCGTCATTTGTTGCGTCCTCATCATTTCGTTTTACTCTGTGGTGGGCGGCTGGTGTACGGAATACCTTTTCAAGGCTCTCCGTTTTGATTTTACCGATGGAAGTCAAGAGAACCTGAAAACGATGTTCTCTTCTTTCTCCAGCTCTGTCTGGTCGTCGATCCTCTGTCACACCATCTTTCTGGCCCTTACGGCCGGTATTGTGATTGGCGGTGTGCAGAAGGGTATTGAAAAGTTCTCCAAGGTGATGATGCCGCTGCTGTTCCTTATCATCATCGGCATCGCCATCCGTTCCACGACCCTTCCCGGCAGCGGCCCCGGTCTTCGTTTCCTTTTCGAGCCCGACTGGTCTAAAGTGACGCCTCAGACGTTCCTGGCTGCATTGGGACAAGCCTTCTTCTCGCTGTCGCTGGGTTCCTGCACGGTCGTTACCTATGCCTCCTATGTAAAGAAGGATGCCAACATCATCTCGCTGAGTACCCAGACGGCGGCGGCCGACACCATCTTTGCGATCATTGCCGGCTGTGCCATTATGCCAGCCGTGTTCGCTTTCGGCATCAGCCCCGGCGAAGGTCCGGACCTGGTGTTTGTAACGTTGCCGCATATCTTCAGCCAGATGCCGCTGGGCGGTGTCATCGCCATCTTCTTCTTTGTGGCGCTGCTGCTGGCCGCCCTCACCTCGTCCATAGCCATGCTGGAAGTGATTGTGGCCTTCTGCATCGAACAGTTCAATATGAAACGCAAGGTGGCCGTGGCCCTGGTCTTCTGCGGGGTCTGGATACTGGGCTGCCTCTGCTCCCTTTCGTTCGGTCCGCTCAGCAACTGGAAGGTCCTGGGCAAGACGATATTCGAACTCTTCGACTTCCTGTCAGCCAACTTCCTCATGCTCATCGGCGGCTTGCTGATCGTTATCTTCGCAGGCTGGAAGTTGGGTAAAGCGGTGGTGTTTGACGAAATCACCAACGGCGGCACACACCACGTTCCCGCCTGGTTGCTCAAGACCATCCTCTTCCTCATCCGTTTTATGGCGCCTGCCGCCCTCCTGACGATTGCCTTTTTCCAGATTCACGAATAAACACGCTTTTATGTCACGTCCTTCCCTTGCACTTGCCTTAAGCCTTATCCTGTCCTGCACAGGACTTTCTGCCCAGACCTGGCAGGAGACGAGTTTGAAAGATATCCGCCCTGCGGGCTGGCTGGAGCAAAAATTCATCAGCCAGAAAGAAGGCCTTACCGGTCATCCGGAAGCGCTTTCCTATCCGTATGATACGGATCTTTGGGATGGGGAGATACCCCGGATGGGGACGCACGGGCAGGACTGGTGGCGCTATGAGCAGACGGCTTACTATACGGACGGCCTGCTGCGTCTGGGCTATCTCTTGAACGACAAAGCGTTGATCGACAAAGGCGAAGCCGGGATTTCCTATACGCTCTCGCATCCCTGGGAAAACGGTCGCCTCGGCTCCAAAGTGATCAGCAATACCTGGCCCTTCGCCGTATTCTTCCGGGCCGTGAAAGCCGCCTATGACGAAGCGCCCGATCCTGCGGTGCTGGCTGCGCTGAGCGGGCATTATCACTCCATCCCCCTGGATCAGCTGGTAAGGAAGCGTGACATCATCTCGCTGGAAGGGATGCTCTGGACGGCCGCCCGGACGGGAGACAAAGCCCTGGTGGCGCGGGCGGATTCCGCTTTCCGTTATCGGGAAAAATTGCTGAAAGGCGTAGATATCAAGCGCGACGACCGTGTCACGCCTGAATTCCTGATGGCGGAAGCACCGTACAAAATGCACGGAGTGACGATGAGTGAAATCCTCAAACTCCCCATCCTCTTGTATGCGGCCACCGGAAATTCCTGGTACAGACAACTCGCCGTCAGTTCCCTGGACCGCCTTTATGCGGAGGACGGTCTGCCGGACGGCCTGTTTACCAGTGCCGAATGGCTGCAGGGGCGCGGCATCCGTCACAGCCACGAGACCTGCAACGCCATCGATATGAGTTGGACGCTGGGCTATTTCCTGGAAATTCTCCAGGACGCCCGCTATGCCGATATGCTGGAAAAGATTGTCTTTAATGCCGGCGCGGGCAGCGTGACGCAGGATTTCAAGGCGCTCCAGTACTATTCTTCCGTCAACCAGTTCCTTGCGACAGGAACCTCCAATCACAATAAGGACAATTACTGCTCCACCTGGATGGCCTACCGGCCGACGCACCAGACCGAATGCTGTGCCGGCAACATCCACCGGCTCTACCCCAATTACGCCGCGCGGATGTGGCTGCGTGGGGAAGGGGAGGCGGTGGCTGCCCTGTACGGGCCTTCGGAATTCCTCTACAGCGAGCAGCTTTCCTTTGTGGAGGAGACGGAATATCCCTATGGAGAAACGGTGGTCTTCCGTGCAAAGGCCGCCAAGGGGGCACACGCCGCAAAACTGACGCTCCGCATTCCCGGCTGGTGCCGGAATGCCGGCCTCCGTGTAAACGGCAAGGAGTGGAAGGGCTTGTTGGAAAGCGGCAGTTTCGTCACGCTGGACCGCCGATGGAAAGACGGAGACCGGATTGAACTGCAGTTGCCGATGTCCGTCGAAAGCCGGACGGCCTTTGGCGGCGGCATCTACTTCCAAAGAGGACCGCTGGTGTATAGTTACGCCATTCCCGCCACCTACACGAAGGATACCCTTCGCTATGCCAATATGAACGGGAAATATCCCGCTGACGACGAGGCCTTCCCCTGTTGGGACATCCAGCCCTCCGGCCCCTGGAATTATGCCGTAAAAGCCGATGTCCAGGCCTCTCCGCTGCCCGGCCCCGCGCTCCGTATCCCCGTCTATCCCATCTCCTGGACCTTTGACCGGGGCCCTCAGGGCGAGTTGCTGACGCCGGATCTGCCCGTCGCTCCTGTCCCGGAAGCCCCGGAGCAATACATCGAACTTGTTCCCTACGGCAGTACGACCCTGCGGCTCACGGTTTTTCCCGTCGTCGACAGCCGCCCCCGGCCGATGGCCCTGGATATTATTTCCAGGAATCCGGAACTCTCTGCCGGCAACCTTTGCGGCTACTTCCCCCAGGATACCCTGGTGAGCGAGGCACCCAAGGGATACCGTCCCTTCTACATCAGCCATATCGGCCGTCACGGGAGCCGGTTTATAGGGGATAAGGCAATGGATTATTTCCGTGTCATCGACACCCTGGCCTTCTATGCCGGGAAGGGAATGCTGAGCGCTGAAGGCATTGCCCTGATGGAGGACGTGCGGATGATGCTGCGTCTTACCCAGGGCCACGAGGGCGCCCTTACGGAACTCGGCGCCCTGGAGCACCGGCAGATCTGCTCACGGATGGTCCGCCATTACCCCGAGGTCTTCTCCGACCCGAAGCGGGTTCAGGTCCAAGCCTTTTCGACGGGCGTTCCCCGCGTGATGGACAGTATGGACGCCTTCCTCTCCGAACTTTCGGAAAGGGCTCCCGGCCTTTCGGTAGAGAAGGCTGTGCCTGCCGGGAGCAAAGATCCCATCCGCTTAGAGGTGATGGGGTATTCCGCCAGTGAAGGCCAGCAGGAGGAAGTGGCTGCCATGGGGGAACATTTAAAGAAACTGGGAAATAAAATCAACAAGGACCGGAACGACTTCTCCGTCTTTGGCGCAAGGATTTTCCTGGATCCGGAAAAGGTCTCCCGGAAAACGGTCTATTACATTGCCAGGTCTTCATACAAGACCCTCAAAACAGGGCGGGTGACGGATCCCGAACACCTGCCCAGTATGGGAAAATACTATACGGCGGATGAGTTGTACGCCTTGTGGGTAAACAACGGTATCAGCTGGCTCAGGAATATCAATATGCCCGGCTTTATCAGCCCGCAAGTGACTACGAGGGGCTATGGGATTCTTGACCGGATCATCGCAGATGCGGACGAAGCGATCCGGAAAGGCTCCACCACCGCGGCGACCCTTCGCTTCAGCCACGATACCGCCCTGCTGCCGCTGATGGGGGCCATTCCCTTGGAAGGCGCCGTGCTGAAGTGCGATGAGATGGACCTGCTCGAGCATTTCCAGGACTTCAACTTCATCTGCCCGGCCTGCAACGTCCAACTTATCTTCTACCGCAACAAAGGCGGGGAAGTGCTGGTCAAATTCCTGCGGAACGAAAAGGAGACAATCATCGACGGCCTCGCTCCCAAGACCGGCTGCTACTACGATTGGAACAGCGTAAAGAAGTTCTGGGCGGCCCGCTAAGGCTTCGCTCAGAGCGTGTGGCGGCCTTTAGATTTGAGCCAGCCGATCAGGAGTTCGGGACGGTCGGTCTGGATCATCGATACGCCTTTGTCCAGATATTGCTGATAGACCTGTCCCGGGTCTGAAGCGACGAAAGCGGCATCGTCGTCATTGCCGTCGCCGCCGCAGAGCGTCGCCCAGATGGTGTTCACCCAGATCTTGGAACCCTGCGCCAGGATGCGCTCGCAGGCCTGTGCGAAGGCCCCGTCCTCGTTGCTCTGCCAGCAGACCTCATAGGCGAGCGGCACGACGCCCTGCTCCAGATAACTGTTGAAAAGAGCCTCCCCCCTGGGCTTCTGGATATCCACGATCGGCATATACATCATATTGTGGGGATAGGCGGCCTCGTGCGCCGCCACTTCCTCGATGCTTTTCTTTCCCTTGATGAGGATCTGGTCCGTCACGCCCAGTTCTTCCGTGATGGCCAGTACGGCGTCATAATAGTCGTAGCCCTGGTCCACATTGACGCAGATCCGGTCCTTGCAGCAGAGCAGTGCCTCGCGCAGCGTGGGCATATGCAGCGTATCGATCACGACGCCGTGTGCCCGTTTGAGCCGCAGTTGCTTGATTTCCGCGAGCGTCAGTTCGCTCACCTTCGCACTTTTGCCGGGCTCATTCTGGAAGACCTTGGAGAAGTTGGTGCAGCGCTTTACGTCCTTGTCGTGGCTCAGCACCAGGACGGAGTCCTTGGTCATCTTGAGGTCGAGTTCCATGATGTCGGCCCCCATACGGATGATGCTCTCGATGGCGGGGATGGAGTTCTCCGGGAAATTGCGCCAGTCACCGCGATGGCAGGCGACGACGACATATTTCGAAGCCGGGTCGTGTATCTGTGCGGCGATGGCTTCGGCGCGGTTGGCGTATTTCGGCGCCTCCGTCTTACAGGCGGCCATCGAAAGGCACGCGGCAAAAAGCAGAAGAATCTTTTTCATAAGCTTTGATGTACAGTCATTTCACAGGATTTACAGTCGAAGTGCAGGGCCAGGCGGCGGCCGTTATTGACCAGCAGCAGCGGACCGCTGTCGCCGGCGCCCTGATGCACGGGGCAGCGCCCGAGTTCGAAGCGGATGCAGTATTTGGAGCGCATCAGCGGCTCCATCAGAGCCTCGGGGTTTCCCGAAGGCGATGCCGGGGTTTCGGGCCGGGCGGGGGAGTAGAGCGGCCGGGGGCGGCAGGGCTGCGCATCCAGCGCATCGGCAAGTGCGCGGCGGAGGCCGTTCAGTGCGGCGGCGCCGAGCAGGGGCAGGGCGGCACCGTCCAAAGCGGCCAGTGCCCCTTCGTCCAGGGAAAAGCGGTAGCCGGAAGCCCGCTTGGAAAGTTGCGTCTGCAGCAGGGCAAGCTGCCTCTCGCGCTTCTGTGCCTGCGGAAGTCCCGCTTCGGAGCGAAGGGCGGCTTCCCGACCGTCCTCGCTGCGGGCGCGCAGTTCCAGCGTTCCGTCGCCGGCGGCGCGTACGGACAGCGTTACGTCGATTTCGCGGCGGAAGGCCGCCGAGGCGAGGGCTTTTTCGAAAGCGGCATCGGCATTGCGGTAAAGCACCGTTCCCTCGCGCAGTCCTTCCGGCGCCCGGCAGAGGATGCCGGCAGCGTCGCTCACATCGCCGCGGAAGCCGATGAGTTCCCCGCCGCGAAGGAAGCAGAATCCGTCGCCGTTATGCAGCCGGATGCCTTTTTCGGCCTGCAGCACTAGGCGCGTCCCGTTCTTTTCCCGCCGGATGGCGCGGACGGTACCGGCTTTTTCGCCCAGGTGCGTCGGCGCTTCCATCGAAGACCAGCCCTGCCGGCGCTCCCCGTCCAGGAAGAGCGTGGTATAGCCGCGGTTGAAGGTTTTGCCCGCATCGGGCGTGAAGTTCCCGGACACGCGTCCGAAGGAGGCCCTACGGTAGCGCTGGGGCTGTGCGGCCACGAGCGCGTCCAGCTCCTGCGCATAGAGGCGGACCAGGTTGCGGACATAGTCCTCGCCCTTGAGCCGCCCTTCGATCTTGAAGGACCCGACCCCGGCTTCCGCCAGTTCGCCCAGGCGTCCGGAAAGGTTCAGGTCGCGCAGCGAGAGCAGGGCCTTGTCCCGCAGCAGCGTGCGCCCTTCCCCATCCACCAGGTCATAGCGCGAACGGCAGGCCTGGATGCAGTCGCCTCGGTCGGCGCTGCGGCCGTCCAGATAGCCCGACAGGCGGCATTCTCCGCTGTAGCAGACGCAGAGCGCCCCGTGGATGAAGCACTCCACCTCGCAGGAGACGGCCGCGCAGATGGCACGGATGCTCTCCAGGGACAGTTCCCGTTCCAGGATGATCCGGGCGCAGCCGGCCGCTTCATAGCGCCGCGCGTCTTCGACGCTGCGGATGGCGCATTGGGTGGAGGCGTGCAGCGGGACGCGGATGTCGTCCCAGGCCGTGCAGGCGAGGTCCCGGATGATGAACGCATCCGCCCCGGCGGCCTGCGCCTGGAGCATCTGCGCGTGCATCTGCTCCGCTTCGCCTTCGCGCAGGCTGATATTGAAAGTGACGAACACCCTCGCACCGAAGCGGTGGGCGTGCGCGCAGAGCCGGGCGATATCCGCTACGGGATTGCCTGCGGCCTTGCGGGCGCCAAAGTCCGGACCGGCGATATAGACGGCATCGGCACCGCAGTCGATGGCCGCGATGCCGATGTCAGCATTCCTTGCCGGAGCGAGGAGTTCGAGATCCCGCATTACTTCAGCGCGGCGAGGGCTTTCTGCGCCTCGGCGCCCAGCTTGGGATCGTTCACCGCCTTCTGGTAGAACTCGGCGGCAGCTTTCTTGTTGCCCGCCTGCTGGTAGAGTGCGCCCACGGTGAAGGCGATGGAGCCGGCGTTCTTGTCGTTCGGTGCCAGTTCGAGGTACTTGGTGAAGTACTCGATGGCGGCGGCGTTCTTGCCGGATTTCTGGGAAGCCTGGCCCGCGATCAGGTAGGCCTTGGCGTTCTCGTTATAGGAATTGGCCTCTTCCGCGGCGGCCACGGCTCCGGCGTAATCCTTGCCTTGGAGCTTCGCGGCGGCCTGTTTGAGGCAGGCGGTGCCGAGGAGTTTGGCGGCTTCGGCTTCCTTGCCGTTCGCCTTGGCGGTCTCGAAGGCGGCCTTCGCCTCATCCACCTTGCCGGCGGCCACATAGGCGCGCACCAGGTTCAGGGAAGCGGCGCCGTTCTCGGGATTGATTGCGAGCAACTGCTGGTATACCGCAGCGGCTCCCTCAAAGTCCTTGGCGTTCATCAGGGTGCTGGCCTTCTTGGTATAGGCGTTGGTCACCACGCTTTCGTTCCGGCCCACGAACTCTTCGTCCCCGAATTCGGCGGCGGTAGCCTTGGCTTCCTGCGCCTTGGCGATGGCGAGGTCGTAATCACCGTCGTCAAAAGCCTGTTTGGCTATGGAATACATCACCTGGTTGATGGCGTTCTGGCAGGTCAGGGTCAGTTCTGCACCCTCGTCCCCGCAGGCCTTCGCCAGGGCCAGGGCGGCCTTGAAACCTTCAAGGGCATCCGCGTGATTGCCGGCCATCAGGGCGGCGTTCGCCTCCTGAGCCTTGTCTGTCGCTTCTTTCATGCTTTGGGCTCCAGCCAGCCAGCTTGCCGCCAGCAGCGTCGCCATCATCAAGACAATTTTCTTCATCATATCTTATTGAGTTTTTATTGTGTCCAAAACGCAAAAATACTAAATTTGCAGGAATTTTCGTGCGAAATGAAGCGGCTGTTCAAATATTTTTTGCTCTTTTGCCTGTTTTCGCTCCCTGCGGCCATCGTTGCAGCGAAGGAACTTCCGGTTTTTGCCCTTCCTGACAATGTGACGCACGGCAGGCTCGCTTCCGGCATCGAATATTTCCTGATGCCCCAATCCGTAAACAAAGGTTATGCCGATTTTGCCCTGGTGCAACTTTCGGCGCCCGATTCGGCGGCCCTGCGCGCATCGCTCTGCGAGCTGCCGCATTTTCGCGGGCGGGAGCCTTATCGCTTTCTCGCGGATGCGGGAGTAGGCTACCGGCGCTACGGTTATCTGCGCACTTTTGCGGGCGCAGCCGTCTTCGAATTCCACGAGGTGCCCGTCTATCGCCGCGAGGTGGCGGATTCGCTCTGCCTGATGCTTTTCGACATCGCGGCGATGAATTCAGGTGCGCAGGCGCTGATGATTTGCGGCGATATCGACGCTCCGCAGACCGTCCGCACCCTTTCCGTGCTGTCGCTGATGGCCCCGCCGTCGCCCCGCGATACGCCCCGGCCCGCGCCGCCCCGCTACCATCCGCTGCCCTACGAATTCCATATCGCCGAAAAGGATGGCTATACCGCGCTGCGCTGGGAGTTCCGCTTCCCGCGGCTGGAAGCCGGTCAGATGAATACCCCGCTGCCCTTCGTGCTGCGGCTCTATACTTCCTGCCTTTCGCTGCTGCTCGAAACGCGCATCCGCGAGGCTTTCCGGGAGGCCGGCCTCCCGCTTTCGGACCTGGAATTCCGCTATCGGGACAGTTCCGATTCTCCCCGCTATGAACTTTATTCCGTGCGCCTGAACTGTTTCCCGGAAGATATGGAGAAGGTTTCGGTGCGTATGGCCTCGGTGCTCGCCTCGCTTTGCGAGAAGGGCGCATCCCCGCTGGAATTCGAAGATGCGATGGCTGCCTGCGTACACGCCCAGTTGCGGCAGGATGCGGAGCAGCCGGACCTGGTGGACGAAAGGGCGCTGCGGCATCTGGTGAACTATTACCTTTTCGGCGCACCGCTCGCCTCGTCCCGGGACGTGGGGCATTTTTTCAGCAGACGGCAACTGCCCCTGCCTGCGGCGACGGAACTGTTCAACGCTTTCGTTCGGGAACTGCTTTCGCCGGCGATGGACGGGAGCGAAGGCCGTCAGGATTATGTCTATCAGCGACCGGACAGCAATGCCCTCCTGCTTCCCGTCTCCCGGGTGCGCCTGGTTTCCGACCGTCCCGCCCCCGAAGGAGGGCGCCGCTGGACCTTCTCCAACGGGATGAAGGTCATTTACCGTCACCAGAGCGCGGGCGGACATTTCCGTTATGCGGTCTCGCTGCCCGGAGGCTATCATCGGCTTCGCGGACTGAAGGAAGGGGAGGGACCGTACATCGCCGACCTGATGCAACTGGAGGAAGTGGCCGGGATGCGGAAGGGCGAACTGCGGGCGCTGCTGCGTAATGAAGGCGTCCGGATGCAGGGCCGCGTCTCCCTGGAAGATTTCCGTCTGGAGGGCGATGCGCCCTCGGATAAATATCCGCTGCTCTTCAAGACCCTGCTGACCATGAGCCGGAACCTGGTGGCGGATACCAGCTCCTTTGTCTGGTTCAAAGCCTGCGAGACGCTCTCGGACCGCAGTTTCAGGAATATCGACTATCTGACCGACAGCGTGGCCATCGCGCCCTATCTCTATTCCCCGCTCCGGCGGGCGGAAATGCTGGAGCCTTCGCTGCAAAGGCGGGCGCACCAATATTTCAAAAGCCGTTTCGAGGCGATGAACGAGGCCCTGATCGTATTGACGGGGGATCTGGACGAAGTGGCCCTGAGGAAGTTCCTCTGCCGCTATCTGGGGAATTTCCAGCACAGTTTCCACCGGGACCGCCGCTTGTCGATGACGGTTCCGCTGCACGCCGGCAGCCTTTCCTTCACCGTCCCTGCGGAACGGAAGGGGGAGGAGAGCGTGAATATCGCGATGTATGCGCGCCTGGTCCTGACCCGCCGTAACCTGATGGCCCTGAGGCTTGCCCAGGAGGCGCTGGAGAAGGAACTGGTCCGTTCCCTGGCGGACAAGGGGCTTTATGCCGAGGTGTCTTCCCGTTATGAACTCCTGCCCGAAGAATGGGTGTGTCTGCGGGTCCGCTGCCGCCCGTGCGTTCCTTCGGGCCTGCCCGAAGGAATCGCCCCTGACGGGGCGGGCGAGGCTGCGCTCGCCCTCCGGGCGGCAGTGGACCGCCTGAAAGGCGGCAAGATCGCCGCACAGGACCTCTCCGCCTGGAAAGAGGCGCTGGCCCGGCGCATCGAAACCCTGTCCGGAGATCCCGGATTCTATATTTCCTCCATCCTGCAACGCAATGTCTCCGGGAAGGATTTCCTGAGCGATTACCACCGGGTCATCCGGGAGGTGACGGCGGAAGATTTGCAGAAGGTGCTCTCCACCCTCTACGACGGGTGCAGGATCGAATACGCTGAACAATGAAAGAAAGGGCTTTCGGCGCAATCCTCCAGATCGGGGACATACTGGTCTCCGAGGACGTCGTCTGCGAGTACTTCGCCTGCGACTATCCGGTCTGCAAGGGCCGCTGTTGCGTGGAGGGGGACGGCGGCGCCCCGCTGGAGGAGGAAGAGCCGCAATACCTGGAGCGCTGCTATGACGCCTGCGCGCCCCTGATGAGCGAAGAGGGCCGCCAGGCCGTGCAGCGCGAGGGCTTCTTTACCGTGGACCGGGACGGGGAGCTTGTAACTCCGCTGGCCCCTTCCGACGGTGCCTGTGCCTACCTGCACCGGGGTCCTGAGGGAGAATGCCTCTGCAGCATCGAACGCTGTTTCGAGCAGGGCCTCTGCGACTGGCGCAAGCCTTCCTCCTGCAGCCTCTATCCCATCCGCCTGACGGCGCTGCGCAGCGGCGGAGTGGCGCTCAACCTGCACCGCTGGTCGATCTGCGCCGCCGCCTATGAGAAAGGCAAGCGTGAGGGGATCAGGGTCTATGAGTTCCTGCGCGGCCCGCTGACGGAACGCTTCGGGGCCGATTTCTGGGAGGCGCTGGACGCCGCCGCCCGCCATCTGGAGGTGGAATATGACGACTGACAAGATTCTCTTACACGCCTGCTGCGCCCCCTGCGCGGCGCCGGTGCTGGAGCATTTGACGCTTGCCGGCGAGCGGCCGCTGGTATTTTTCAGCAATTCCAATATCGATACGCGCGAAGAACACGATAAACGCCTGGCCGAACTGGAGCGCTTCTGCGCATCCCTCGGGCTGGACCTGCTGGTGGACGAATACGACCACGCGGCCTGGCTGGAGGCTGTACGCGGGCTCGAGGATGCTCCCGAGCGCGGGGCGCGCTGCCTGCGCTGTTTCCGTTTCCGGCTGGAAAGGGCGGCTGCCGCGGCGCGCGAGCAAGGCTGCACGCTGCTGACGACCTCGCTGGCCCAGTCCCGCTGGAAATCCCTGGAGCAGGTGAACGAAGCGGGAGAGGCGGCCTGTGCGGCCGGTCCCCGCTGGTGGAACGCCAACTGGCGCAAGGGCGGCCTGCAGCCCCGCCGGGCGGAACTCATTAAAATCTGGCAATTTTATAACCAGCCCTATTGCGGTTGTGAATTTTCAAAAGTACATTTGTAAGTCATGATGGAAATTGAAAGGAAGTTCCTGGTGAAGGAGGGCTGGCGGGATGAAGTCTATGCTTCGGCCCTCATCCGTCAGGGTTATCTCTGCCGCGATGCGCGCAGCACCGTGCGGGTGCGTACCTACGGGGACAAGGCCTTCCTGACCATCAAGGGGAAGCCGCTGCCGGGGCATTTCGGGCGCTTCGAATGGGAGAAGGAGATCAGTGCGGCGGATGCCGATGCGCTCTTTTCCCTGATTCCGGGAGCCTTTATCGAGAAGACCCGGCACCTGGTGCACGCCGCCGACGGGGTGCATACCTGGGAGATTGACGAGTTTCACGGCGGGAACGAGGGGCTGGTGATGGCGGAGATTGAACTTAAGGGCGAGGAGGAGGCCTTCGAGCGGCCGCAGTGGCTGGGCGCAGAAGTCACCTCCGATCCCCGCTACTATAATTCATACCTGGTCGCTAATCCGTATCAACTATGGAGAGAATAGGCTGCAATAACTGGGCGTTAGGACTGTGGCGGGTTGTCCTCTGCGACCATTTACCCGGATAGGGTTGCGAAGCAACAGGGAGCAGAGGACTTCTGACACAGTCAGCCAGTTATTGCAGCCCTGAAAACGAGTAGCCTCAGTGAATAAATTTGAACAAGAATATGAGTAAAAAGACAGTCTTAGTATCCGGGGGAGCCGGATTCATCGGGAGCCACGTGACGGTGGAGTTGTACAACGCCGGGTACAACGTGGTGATCGCCGACAATATGTCCAACTGCGACGAGACCAATTATCGCGGGGTCAGTGAAATCCTGGGGGTGAAACTGCCCTTCGTGAAGATGGACTTCTGCGACAAGGCTGCCGTGGAAAAGCTTTTTGCCGAGTATCCCATCGATGCGGTCATCCACTTCGCCGCCTTCAAGGCGGTGGGTGAGTCCGTGGCGGAGCCGCTGATGTATTATCAGAACAACCTGGTCTCGTTCATGAACCTGCTGGAAGTGGCGCGGCAGCGCAAGGGCGGCTGCAATGTGCTGTTCTCCTCTTCCGCGACGGTGTACGGCGAGACGGACAAACTGCCGGTGACGGAGGAGTCTCCCCGGCAGCCGGCCACATCGCCCTACGGCAATACCAAACAGATGTGCGAGGATATCCTGCGCGATTCCGTGCTGGCCTACGCCGGCATCAAGGGCATCGCCCTGCGCTATTTCAATCCCATCGGCGCGCATCCTTCGGCCCTGATCGGCGAACTGCCGCGCGGCGTGCCCAATAACCTGGTGCCTTTCATCACCCAGACGGCCATCGGCAAACGCGAGTGCCTGAGCATCTTCGGCGACGATTATCCCACGCCGGACGGTACCTGTCTGCGGGACTATATCGATATCGTGGACCTCGCGAAAGCGCACGTCTGCGCCGTCGCCCGTATGCTGGACGGCAAGATGAAGGAGGAGTACGAGATTTTCAACGTGGGCACCGGCCGTCCCGTCTCCGTGCTGGAACTGGTGAAGGCCTTTGAAAAGGTGAACGGCCTGAAACTCAATTATAAGATTGCTCCCCGCAGGCCCGGCGACGTGGTGGCCATCTGGGCCGACCCGACGCGGGCGAACGCGGAATTGGGCTGGAAGGCGGAGCGCAGCGTGGAGGAAACCCTCGCCGCTGCCTGGGCCTGGGAGAAACATATCGCCGGTAAATAATGGCGGCGAAGGGCAAAACCCTCTGGTACTGCACTTCGTGCGGGAACGAAAGCCCCAAGTGGATGGGGCAGTGTCCCGCGTGCAAGGAGTGGAATACGATGGTGGAGGCGCCTGCGGCCCCGAAAACTGCGGCTTCGGCCCCGGCCCTGGGCGGCGCGGAGCGTAAGCCGCTCAAACTTGCCGAGGTGGCGATGGGCTCCGAAGAGCGCGTTTCGCTGGGCATCGGCGAAGTCGACCGTATCCTGGGCGGCGGTCTCGTCCGCGGTTCGCTGGTGCTCATCGGCGGAGAACCCGGCATCGGCAAATCGACCCTCTCGCTGCAGATTCCGCTGTGCTGCCCTTCGCTGAAAGTGCTCTATGCCAGCGGCGAGGAGAGTGCGCGCCAGGTGAAGATGCGCTCGGACCGCCTGGGCGGCGATCCTTCCAACTGCCATATTTTCTGCGAGACGATCGTGGAAAACATCATCGACGAGGCGGCGAAACTGCAGCCGGACCTGGTGATCGTGGATTCGGTGCAGACGATGTCCACCTCGGCGGCGGAATCCACTCCGGGCTCCGTCAGTTCCGTGAAGGAGGTGGCGGCGGCGCTGCTGCGTTTTGCCAAGCAGAGCGGTATCGCGGTCATCCTGATCGGGCACATTACCAAGGACGGCTTTATTGCCGGACCGAAGATCCTGGAGCATATCGTGGACGTGGTCCTGCAGTTCGAGGGCGAGAACCGTGGCGCTTACCGTATCCTTCGCGGCATCAAGAACCGCTTCGGCTCCACTTCGGAGATTGCGGTGTTCGAGATGACGGGCAAGGGGCTGAAGGAAGTCGCGAACCCCTCCGAGATGCTGATTCCGATGCACGGAGAGGCCTTGAGCGGGACGGCGGTCTGCGCGATGCTGGACGGGACGCGGCCCCTGCTCTTCGAGGTGCAGGCGCTGGTCAGTTCGGCCGTTTATGCGACGGCGCAGCGTTCGGCCACCGGCTTCGATGCGCGGCGCCTGAATATGCTGCTGGCGGTGCTGGAGAAGCGGGCGGGCTTCAAACTGGCCCAGAAGGACGTGTTCCTCAATATGGCGGGCGGGCTGAAGGCGACCGATCCGGCCTGCGACCTGGCGGTCATCGCATCGGTGCTTTCCTCGAATTTTGATTTTCCCATTCCGCCGGACTGCTGCTTTGCCGCGGAGGTGGGACTGAGCGGGGAGATCCGTCCCGTTTCGCAGACAGAACGTCGCATCGGCGAAGCGGCGCGCCTGGGATTCAAGAAAATTTTTATATCGGACTTTTCCCCACGTACGCCGCAGCCGGAGGGCATTTCGGTCGTCCGCGTTGCCGACGTACCTGCCTTGGTGAAGACTTTGTTCCGGGAGTGACTTTTTGTCTTTCCCGGTTTTTTTTATACCTTTGCGGCGCTTGATTCAGAATCGATCCTTATGAAAGATGTGATCAGGTTATTGTTGGTAGTTTCTTTTTTCGTGCTTTGGGGTTGTTCTACCCCCAAAAACGTTGCGTATTTCCAAAACGCTGAAGAGATTCGCGGCATGGCTTTACAGCCGGAGCAGCAGTTCCGCCTCCGTCCGGAGGACAAGATCAATATCATCGTCAACAGCTCGGACCCTATGCTGATGCAGCAGTTCAATCTGATGTGCAGCGCTTCCGCCGCCCGTTCGCTGGGTGCTTCGGCTACCCCGAAACTGGCTTCCGGCGGGGTGAACGGCGTTGGCGGGATGCTCCTGGCCTATACGGTGGACGAGCAGGGAGATATCCAGTTCCCGGTACTGGGACGGGTGGCCGTCGGCGGGAAGACCCGCCACGAAGTCGCCGAATATATCCGGGACCGGCTGATCGCCCGCGACCTGATCAAGGATCCCGTGGTTACGGTGGAATATGTGAACCTGAGCGTGATGGTGCTGGGAGAGGTTGTCCGTCCCGGGCGGATAGAGATTCTCAGGGACCATTTCACCATTCTGGACGCCATTGCCTCCGCCGGGGACCTGACCATTATCGGACAGCGGGAGAATGTGATGGTTTGTCGTAATGTGGATGGCGAAGACATGACCTATTTCGTCAATCTCTGCGACCGTAAGAATGTCCTGGAATCTCCCGCCTACTATCTGCAGCAAGACGATGTCATCTATATTACGCCCAACGCCAAGCGTCAGCGGGAATTCAAGTCCACGGGCAATGCCTTTGCCCAGCCGAGTCTCTGGATTTCGCTGGCTTCACTGATCACGACAATCGTTGCCCTGGCCATACGATGAGCAGGAACAATCACACTTTTCTGACGATAGGCGACCTTCTGCGTCTTTGCCTTCATAAGTGGAGGTGGTTCGTCATTTTCCTGGCTATCTTTCTCCTGTTCGCCGTCCTGGACCTCGCCCGGACCCCCAAGCGCTATACCAGCCACGCCTCCCTGCTGGTCAAGGAGGAGAGCCTGGGAACGAATGCGGGCAAAGGCAACGGGGAGGAATTCTCGGACCTGGGGCTGGTCAAGCAGAAAAGCAATCTCCCCAACGAGGTGCGCCATCTCGCTTCCCTGGACGTGCTGATGGAGGTGGCCCGCCGGCTGAGGCCCGAAGCGGACGAGGCTACCCTTCTTGCCCTTGCGCAGGGTTTCCAGGGGAACTTTTCCGCGGAGAGGGAGAGCGACAAATCCTCCGTCATCAGCCTTTCCTATAACGATGCCTCCCCGGAGCAGGCCGTTAAGATGCTTTCGCTCATCATCGAGGTCTATAACGACAAGTGGCTGGAGGACCAGTACCTGCTCACGAACAATACCTCCCAGTTCATCGATAACCGGCTCCTGCTGCTGGAAGAGGAACTGGACCGCGTGGATGACAGTATTTCCACCTACAAGAGCCGTTACGGCATCACCGACCTTTCTTCCGTCAGCGACATTTACCTCAAGCAGCAGAGCGAATCGGATGCCCAGATCCTGATCCTGAGCAACCAGAAGGCGATGGCGGAGTACATCAGGGACCTGATCGAGAAAGACAAGAAGGGGCGTCAGCTGCTGATTGTCAATTCCGGCATCAACAACCCGGTGATCGAATCCCAGATTACCCAGTACAACACGCTGCTGATGCAGCTGAACAGTCACCTGACCTATACTTCGGACCAGAACCCCCTGATTGTCAACCTGGAGAACGAGATTGCGGCGCTGCGCAAAAGCATCCTGGCTTCGGTGGAGAATCACATCAAGACGCTGGACATCGAACTCCGGGCGCTCCGGGGCTATCACCACGAGGCAACGGCCAAGATCAGTTCCAATCCCGCCCAGGCCAAGTTCCTGACCTCCATCGAGCGGGAGCAGAAAGTGAAGGAGAGCCTCTACCTCTACCTGCTCCAGAAAAAGGAGGAAAACGAAATCAGCATCACCTACAGCAATCCCAATACCCGGATCATTGACATTCCCCATTGCAGCAGCCGGCCGACATCGCCCAAGGTGCTCCGCATCCTTTTCGCCGCCATTCTGCTGGGCTTGCTGGTGCCGCTGACCCTGATTTTCCTTCAGGCGACCCTGGACGAAACGGTCCATACGCGCCGGGATCTTGAAGCGAACTGCGAACTCCCCCTGCTTGGGGAAGTGCCCGGAGCCGGCCGCAAGGAAATCGAAGGGGGCCTGGTGGTTGTCGAGGGCAGACAAAGCCTCAGCAACGACGCCTTCCGTACGCTTCGCACCCGTCTGTGCCTGATGGCATCCGAAGGGGAGCAGGTCTTCCTCGTCGCTTCTGCCGAGCCGGGTACCGGTAAGACGTTCGTCTCCATGAACCTGGCCCAGGCTTTCGCCCTGGGAGGGAAAAAGATCCTGCTGATGGACGGCGACCTGCGCCGGGCCGGTGCTTCCCGACTTTGGAAAGCCGGAGAGAAAGGCCTGGCCGATTATCTGGAAGGGAAGGAGTCCGATGTATTGAAATGCATTTCCCGGCGGGAGGACTGTCCCGGCCTGGAGGTCCTGCCGGCAGGTCATCTTCCGGGCGATCCTGCGCAGTTGTTGCAGAGTCCCCGTTTCTCCGCCTTGATGACGCAGCTGCGTGCCCGCTACGAAATGATTATCATCGACAGTCCTTCTTCACGTCTGATCGCCGACAGTGAGGTCCTGCTCCGTCAGGCCGACAGCGTGTTCTTCCTTCTCCGGGCCGGATGGACGCCCCGCAGCGTCTTGTCGGGACTGGACGGGGAAGCGGCGGCGAATGGAAAACGAATGTATCTGGTGCTCAACGATATTGCCTGATTTATGTTTACGGTTCATCCTTCCAGTTATATTGACGACGACGTCCTGATCGGCGAAGGGACCAGGATCTGGCATTTCTGCCACGTGCAGAAAGGGGCCCGGATCGGGGAGAACTGTTCGCTGGGGCAGAATGTCAATATCGGCAACAATGTGCGGATCGGCAACGGCGTGCGCATCCAGAACAATGTTTCCGTCTATGAGGGGGTGGAACTGGAAGACAATGTCTTCTGCGGCCCGTCCTGCGTATTCACCAACGTGCTGGTACCCCGTGCGCATTTCCCCGTGCACGGACAGTATCTGAGGACGCTGGTCAAGGAAGGGGCCTCGCTGGGGGCCAACTGTACGGTCGTTTGTGGGCACACCATCGGCCGCGGAGCCATGATTGCCGCGGGAGCGGTGGTCACGAAGGATGTGCCGGACTTTGCCCTGATGGCGGGCGTTCCCGCGCGCCAGATCGGGACGGTCAATGAAAAAGGTGAAATTATTAGCAAGATAAAGTGATGCAGTTCAGGGATTTGGCGAGACAATACCAGGAACTGAAGCCGAAGATGGACAGCGCGATGCTGTCCGTGGCGGCCGGGGCGCATTATATCATGGGCCCGGAAGTGCAGGCCCTGGAGGAACGGCTCGCCGCCTATACGGGCGTAAAACACTGCCTCACTTGTGCCAACGGCACGGATGCGCTAACCCTGGCCCTGAAAGCCTGGGGCATCGGCCCCGGAGACGCAGTCTTCGTTCCCGACTTCACTTTCTTCGCTTCGGCCGAGGTCGTAAGCCTGGAAGGGGCGACGCCGGTTTTCGTAGACGTGGACGCCCGGACCTACAATATTGACACGGAAAGCCTGGAAGCGGCCGTTCAGGCGGTGCTCGCTGAAGGCCGGCTGAAGCCGCGGGTCGTTGTCGCCGTGGATCTTTTCGGTCTCCCGGCCAATTACCCCGCGGTACGCGCGATTGCCGACAGATATGGCCTGTTGGTGCTGGAAGACGGTGCCCAGGGTTTTGGCGGCAGCATCGGAAGCCGGAAAGCCTGCTCCTTCGGAGATATCTCCACCACCTCCTTCTTCCCGGCCAAGCCGCTGGGTTGTTACGGAGACGGCGGTGCCGTGTTTACGGACAATGACGAGTGGGCGGCCCTGATCGCTTCCTACCGTGTACACGGGAAAGGCGCGGACAAGTACGAC
>JAEEJZ010000002.1 GCA_016282145.1 Bacteroidales bacterium
GAACGACAACGTGGGGTTTGCAGCAAGGTTATAAGATCCGTGCCCCATGTGGAAGGTGGCGCCGTCGATGGCTGCCAGCTTCGCTTCTTTGGTGGAGGCATCAGCCTCTTGAGTGGAAGTGAGGGTAACGCGCTTCCACATTTCTTCCTTGCTGAAAGCGTTGGCCCAGTCCATACCGGTATGATTGCCGGCGCCGGCGACAGTGACATAATAGTTCTTGTCGGTCTCGACCTCACCGAGGGTATACATCTGATTGGTCGCGATGGGGAGCGTCTTATTGAGATAATAAACCCCGGTTTCAGTATAGCTGCCTGAGCCCGTGTAGTAGGTCATCTTTAGGCCCTTCGTATGGGTGGCGCCGGAGGCAATGGACATGTAGTATGTACCGGCACCGTTGGTGGTCATAGAGACCGTGGATGCGGGGCTGGCGGCTGCACCGGCTGTAGGAGTACCCGAGCAATTGACAGGAATCGTACCTGCAAGGGCGCTGCCGTCGACGCTGGTGACTTCCACCTTGGTAACGGCCGAACCGGTCTTGAGCTGGAACACCAGGAAGGCGTTCACGTTCTTGAACGCCATGCTATGGTCTGCCGCCACCTTGGCGACGGCGATATTGCCGGCAGCAAAAGTTCCGGCCTGCTCTGCGGAAACGGACACGTTCACCGTAGAACCGGACACGGAGGAATAGGCAACGGCAGGATAGACAGCATAGTTGGCCGTCTTGCCACTTGGAACCATACCGGCGAAAGTACCGGTCGTTGAGCCGGCACCGGCGGTCAGGGAAGCGTTGACGGCGGAACCATCGCTGAGGACGACCTTGATCTGGTCGCCTTCGCTCCAGACGGTATTGCTGCCGCTGAGGGCGGTCTTGCTGTCTTCGCAGACAGCGGTGAAGGTCATCTCTACATAACCCTCAGGGACTTCCACGTCAATACCCTCTTTTTCTTTCTCGCAGGAGAAGAGGGCGAGTGCGCAAAGGGCGCAGAGGAAAATATGATAAAACTTTTTCATAGCTGTGTCCTTTTATTCATTATCATCTCCATAACCCCAGATATCCTGGGTGTCGTAATTTTCGGTTTCCCCGTTGCTGAGACAGCAAACGCTCTGGTGAGCCAGGACGATTACTCTCAAGGAAGGAATTACATAGTCTTTCATAATGTGTGTGTTTTTATTTGTTAGTATTATTTTCCAGTTCAAACAGGGCTATGGCGTTGGATTCCATAGTGAGGGTAGCAGCAGGGGCCGGCCTGCGGTCATCGCCGAGGCTGTCGGTAACGCGAAGGCCCGTCACCTGCCAGCCGGCAGGGAGACCGAGGGTAATTTCACGGGACGTGTTGTGATTGTCGTCATCGTGATATCTTGCCACGAGCAGCCGGATATGTTTTCCGTCTGCGGAGGCGGCGGCACAGGTGTAGATGTTGCCCGTATCACAGCCGGAACGGACGACGGTGCCGTAATCGGCCAGTTCCGCCCAGTAGTAGAATGACCAGTAAGGCGGACGGGGCTCATAGTAAAATGGCGCCCAGGGACCGCACCAGGAGGTGTTGGGGCGCAGGTCGTAGTACATCAGCATATCCAGCGGCGCATCCTGGCACGCGCACATGACGGCGGCGATGAAGGCCGCTGCCTTGACGGTGGGGCGTATACGCCGGCTGTAGAAGTAAGGAGCCTCCTCCCAGCTCTTGTTGTAGTTCCATTCGTTGAGGATAGATTCGGTTTGGGCAAAGCCTTTCTCGTCCAGCATATCCCGGATGACGCGCACGTCTTCCACGATGCGCCAGGGCTTGCGGTGGTACATATGGTGGGAGAAGAAGTCCAGAGGGGCGTCCTTCTCTTTCACATAGTCCAGGAAAGCGGGGCCGTATTTGCGCGGATTGGCAAAGGCAGGACCGCCGATCTTAAGATCCGGGAAGCACTTCTTCAGGTGCTTCGCGGTAACGACATACAGTTCGTCGAACTGCTCCTGGGTGCCGCCCCAGGTGCGAGGGTCGGTCTTCCAGCGGTCATCGGGATCGTCCAGATCCGGTTCGTTCCAGATTTCCCAGTAATCGATGCCCAGCCGGTAGCCGTCCGCCCAGCCCTCGTTGTAGTGGAGGATGATATGCTCGCAGATCTTCGCCCACTTCTTGTAGTTCTTCGGCGGATAGATGCCGTACTTTTTAGTCTGGTGCTCTATGCTCTGGCCCAGACGGTAGAACACTTTGGTCCCCGCGGCCTGGATATTTTTGAGCACTACGTCGCTGTTGGTAAAGTCGTACGACTTGGGTGAATTGACATCGGCGTTCCAGTCGGGGAACACCTGGTTGATGTCAATGCAGTGCCCGCCGTATTCTTCTCCCAGCGCCGTATCGTGCGTGCGCGCATACGGAACACGGAGCGCCCGGTAGCTCTCCATTATCCGCTCCGTGGGGCCGTTGTTACCGGCGTTCATCGGTTTGACAGGCCCGCAGACGCTTTGCGGATCTACGGAGACGACGGCCTGGGCACGGAGCATCCCGCTGCCCGAGAGCAGCAGGATGCATGCCAGTATGATCATCAATCCGTTTTTGGACATTATCAATTATTTTTGATAGGCTCCGGGCCACCAGGCACCACTTCCACGGGCGTTCCCCAACTGGTCCGTATTCAATGCGCCAATCTCCTGCAGCCAGTTCTTGAAGTCGGGGCTGGCGGAGTTCAACGCAGAAGCAAAAGCGCTTGCGGTAATGCCGGAAAAGCCGCCGGCGAGCGTTCCGTTCCAGCTCCATACGAGGTTCGTACTGTCCCAGGCAAGGGCGCCGAGATCGGCGGAGGACTTGCCCTCGACATCGCCGGAACCGCTGTAACTGCTGCTGCCGCCCTTCTTCGTGAGGACATTGTAGTAGCTGTTCATACCGGAGTCGTTGGCCCACCAGGAATACTGGTCGTTCCCGGCCACCAGGATATTGTTGATCAAAGTGTAGTTCTTACCGTCCTTGATCTTGTTCAAATGAATAAGTTCCTGGTCCGCCATCGGGTCAAGGGACGCTGAGTTACGGCAGGAGCCGATGAGCGAACAGTTGCTGACGACACATTCCTCAAGTACCTTGTCCGTATCGCCGTTCACATACACCCAGCTGCCGTCATCTTCGCCGGTGCCCAGGGTATAGGTATTGTCTGCAATGCTGCAGTTGTTCATACAGAAGTACTTGGCCTTTTCGAAGTAGATGGTCGTACCGTTCTTGTAGGAAATCCAGTTTCCGCTGAAGGAGCAGGCGTTCAGGAAGATACCGCTTTCCAAGCAGTTCCAGACGGAGATGGCACCGCCGCGGGTAGCGCGGTTATCTTCAAAGCGGCAGTTGTTGAAGAAGGCATTACCGTCGGAATAGAAGGTAACGGCGCCGCCGTAGGAACTCTTGACCTCCTTGTTCAATGTGCCCGTATAGTTGTTGATAAAGCTGCAGTTATCGAAGAAACTGTTTGTACCGTCATGTCCCAGACGGACCGCGCCGGCGTGGCGGCCATAGTTTTGATTGTTATCTCCGTTGTATTCGCAGTAATTGTCCTGGAATACCGTGTTGGTCACCTTCATCCAGCCGGAACAGCCGCCGTCAACATTATGGGACTGATAGCTCAGGGCCGAGCCGCCGCCGGATTTTGTATGGTTGCCGATAAAGTTGCAGTCGGAGATGGTCACCTTCGCTTCTCCCTGGCCATAGGCAACGGATACCGCGCCGCCGAAGGACTCGTCTTCACCGTTATATTCGGTATAGTTTCGTTCGAAGGTCGTGCGCAGGATGGTCAGGTCACCTTCGCTTTCGTGCCGGATGGCACCACCGAAGCGGCCGCCCTTGGGCAGGTAATTTCCCTTGAAAAGGGCATCTTTGACAATGAGGCTATTGGTACCTGTGCTCGTCAGGATGCAACCGCCTCCCTTGGCATAATTCCCTTCAAACAGGCCGCCCTCTATCTCAACGGTGGCATCGTTGATGAGATTGATGGCGCCGCCCCAATCAGCGGTATTATCCTTTACCGTGCAGTTGACGAGCTTAGCGTGGCTCGAGAACTCTGCACGGAGGGCACCGCCCCGGCGGCCGGGAATACTGTTGCGAAGCAGGGAGCAATCGGTCATCGTCAATTCGCCGTGAATAACGGCAATCGCACCTCCGTCGGGCTTCTTCCCGTCCTCCGGAGTAACGGTATTGTCCGCAACGACACAGTTGAACATATCGACAACCGCTCCACTGCTATCCACATACACGGCGCTGCCCGGCCACGAGCCGTTATTGTATTGGAAAAGGCTGTTCTTGATAGTTGCCTCTCCCTTTGTAAGGAACGTCGCTCCGTAAGAGCCCTTGTTCTGGGTGAATTCGCAGTTGTCGAAGGAGAGCACTGTCCCTCCGTCAGCATAGATGCAACCGCCGGTGTTAAACCCGTTACCGTCTTCCCTTCTATTGGCGTTCTTGTTGAAAGTACAGCCTTCGAAGGAGGCTTCCCCTCCTTCCTGAATCAATACCGGAGAATTCCGGGATACGTAGCTGAGACCGTTCTCAAAACGGATATTCTTGAAGGAGGCCTTCGCGTTTTCGCCGACGGTGAGGAGCCGGTGCAATTCGCCGCCTGTGATGGTGGTATTGTTACCCTCGAAGCTGACGCTGACCGGAGCCTCGACGCCGGGGAAAGCGAGCAGCATGGCATCGCCAAAATCATAGGTTCCGGCGGCCAGATGGATGGTAGCGCCGTCCAGGCCGGCGGCCCAGCCGGCAAAGTGGGATTCGTCTTCAGGACTGGTCATAAAGGCCTTGAAGGCTTCCAGATCCATCGCATTGGCCTCGTTCAAGCCCATTTTGTTGCCCGCACCCTCAAGGGAGACGAAGTAATCTCCGGTAAGGCCGAATTCGCCGAAGCTGTAGATATTGGATTTCGCAAACGTAAGGGGTTTGTCCAGATAATAGGAACCCTTGAGGCCGGCCGCATCGTAGTATTTGAGAACGAGACCGGCAGCATGATTATAATCAGCAGGGACGCTGATGAAAACCTCCCCCGCCGCAAAACCGGAGGGAGAAGGGGAAGCGATTTCTACTGAAGCCGCCCAGTCCCTGACCCCGAACGCGTCAGGAGTCCCGTCGGAATAGAATCTTACGTCCAACGTCCCGGAAAGGGCTGCACCGGCGGGACTTTCCACCACGATACGGGTAATGCCGCTTTCGGGAAGGACAATCTTGAGGAAAGCGTTCAGATTAATGAAAGAGAACGTCTTGTTCACGCCCTTGGCCGCAGCGATGTGGGCGGTACCGAAGCTGCCGTCCTGCACCTTTGGAATGGAAACCAGATAAGTATCTCCATCCTTGCCCAAAAACTGGGAAGCAGGATATACTGCGTAGTAGTCCGCGCTTTCGGGCACCGCCGCCTCGAAGGTGGCATTGGGGCTGCCTTCTCCGGTCTTGAGGGTGGCTACCGCACTGTTTTCACCGTAGAAAACCATAATCTGGTCGTCCGCAGACCATACGGTATGGCCTTCTGAGAGTTCCGTCTTGGTCTGGTCCGTAGAGGCGGTGAAGGTCACCATTCCGGCGTCGCCCGCTCCGGCAGGTTTTTCCATTTCCTTCGTACAGGAAAGCGCCGCTGCGGCAGCCGTTGCCGCAAGGATGATATATGCTAACTTTTTCATACGCATTCAGGATTAGAAGATGGGCTGTTCATTGAAGTCGCCAAGTGAGCCACCCTTGTCGTCATCGCTGGGAGCCTGCTTGGTGGTTACGTCCTTGGAAGAAACCGCGCTGTCCCTGTAGGTGGCCTTCCCCGCTTCCGTGGGAACGGCATAGACCTTCACATTGTAGGTGGTTTCCGCAGTCAGGCCCTCGTACTTGACGAAGGTGCCGGTAACGAGCGTGTAAGCCGCACCGTTCAGTGAGCACATATAGCCGCCCGCACCGGTTACGGCAGGCCAGGAAACGGTGAATTCCGCAGCCTGGACATTCTCCGCCTTCAGGACAGGTGCGTCAAGCGTCACCAGATCCAGTGTCCTGACCTGGATGCTGGACCATGCGCTGGGCGCGTAGTTGTTGATATTGGCGTCGGAGGGGACGGAACGCACTTCCACCGTGTGGTTGGAAAGAGCCGCCAGAGAGTTGAAGGAAACACTGGGGTCCAACACCGTCATCTCCGCACCGCCGTCCAGTTTGTAGTTGTACTTGCCGGCATTGGGCACTGCTGGCCAGGAAACGGTGAATCCGTTGGTATGAATCGCAGAAGAGGAAAGGACGGGCGCATCCAGGGTGGTGACCCCCGCCGTAGTGGCGGATGTCTCGCCCCAGTCGCTGTCGGTGGCCACTTCAGCCATCGCCTCGGAAGGAACGGCCTTCACCTTGACGCTGTAGGTCGTGGAGTGCGTCAGACCGTCGGCAGTAAAACGGGTGTCCGTGGTGGACTGCTCGGCGGCATCGCCTACCTTATAGACATAGTAAGCCGCATTCTTGATTGCTTTCCAGGAAATGGTGAATCCGCCGGAGACCACGTCGGAAACCGTCAGGACGGGGGTGGCGAGTTTCTTCTTGCCGGCCGTGGTGAAAATGACGGGGTCGCAGTAGTCGGAATCCAGCCACTCTTTGCTCCCCTCGGGGGCAAGCGCCTTCATCTTGAGGGTGTAGGTGGTGGAGGGGGTAAGGTTCTGGATAGTGATGCTGACGCCGCTGGCGGCAAGCGGAGCACCATCGTTCACGACCACCTGGTAGGAGTCGGCGTTCTTGACCGCTTCCCACATAAAGGTGGCATTGTCTGTCCCGGCCGAAGCGAGTACGGGAGCGGGGACGGCCAGTTTGGTCGGGCCCGCGTCCGGGTTGCACGCGATGACGGCGGTAAATGCCGTCAGGGCAATCAGTGTGGCAAAACAAATGCGATTCATTATAAGTTCTTGTTTGTATGATTACTTACTATTCCAATGTTTCAGATACCAGCGTGTAGCGGCCCGCCTTGATTTCGACGTCGTCGAAATAGAGGAAGCTGATGTCCCCGGCCACGTCCGTGACCGTGAACTTGAGGCTGTCGTACTCGCCGGGAGGAAGAATGAAGTAGAAAGGCGTATCCTTGGTGGCAAGAAGTTCCGTCCCCGCGACATCCATCATAATGATGTTGGCGCCGCCGATCATCGCCACGGTACCGCTCTCAAGAGTACAGAGGAACTGGCCGGATACGGGCACTCCGGCATCCAGCATAAGGGACTGCAGTTTGACGTCCCCTTTGAGGTTCAGGCGAAGTATACCGAAGAGGGCGGTCAGTTTCAGCTTCGTCAGGTCCCGGGAAGTCCCCCACATAGGCAGGGCGCCCAGGGGATGGTCCGGCACGGCGTGGCCGACCTTGGTATCCAGCACACCGCGGAAGGTGATGCCGTCACACTTCGCGGTGGAAGGGAAGAAGGCGATGAAACGCTCCCCTTCGGGCTTCCAGCCCTCGAATGCGGCCGTCGTGTAACCGGCTCCGGAAACGAGTACGAATTCAGCAGGCTCCTCCACGGATTCAGAACGGATACCTACCTTGTCGCCCTCGCTCCAGGCGGGAAGCAGGTTGGTACCAATCTGGGCCTTGGACGGGAAGGATTGGATAGCGATGAAGGCCACATCCTTCTGGGGTGTCTTTTCCGCCTTTTCCGGCTGACAGGAGAAAAGAGGCAACAGGGCAAGTAATAATAAGAGTGTTCTTTTCATCTTGGTTCCGGCTTAAAGCGTTATGTCAATGGTCTTGGTGACGGAGTCGCTGGCGCCAAAGGCATCGGTGACCGTCAGGGTTACTTCCAGGGCGGCAGCGGGTGCATCGAAGACGATGAGCGGAGAATCGAAGGTAGAAGTAATCCCCCCGATCTTCCAGTTCCAGGTCTTGATGCCGCCTATGTTGTCGACGGACTTGTCTTCGAAGAGGACCTCCTCCCCTACTTTCGCGGAGGCGGGGCAGGAGAAATTGGCCCAGGGAATATCGTTTTCTTCCAGGACCATCACCTGACGGGAGTAGGTATCCTGCCCGGCGCCCTGCTCTGCGTAGGAGGTAAGGGTAATGGTATAGAGGCCGGGGGTGGCAAAGGTAATGCTTTCCAGTTCCAGGCCGTAGAAAACGGTCTGGCCGGTCGTTTCATTGCCGTATTCCCACTTGCAGAAGGCCAGGATGTTGTTCTTGACCTCGGAAGTGTTCTCGATGACCAGTTCTTCACCCACCTGGAGCACTTCCTTGTTGAGCTTGAATGAAGCAGTCACTTCCACAACCGGCGCCTTGCTGCAGGCCGTAACGGCTGCTGCAAGGAGGAGGGCAAAGCGTAGTACTTTTCTCATATCGGTCAGAAATTAAGGATAATGTTGATGGGATAATGGTCGGAGATGTACGGCACCCCGGCATATTTGTCGCGTACGGTGGTGAAGCGGCTCACCCCGGAGAATCCCATAAACCAGCAGTGGTCCAGTGTCTGGGACCCGGAGCCGAAGCCGTTGAAGGTCTTGTAGGAGTCGCCGATGACGGCCTGCAGGCGCGCGCTCTGGAAACCGTAGTCTTTGATATCGTTGAAGATGTTGGAGTTCTCCTCGGCATTCCAGTCGGCCGTGAGGAAGATGGGCAGGCCTTCCGTATTGATTTCCTTGACCTTGAGCAGCAGGGTTTCCATCTGGGGCGGCTGAGCGTCCGTAAGGTAGTCGAGGTGCGTGTTGAAGTGATAGAACTCCCGCCCGTCCGCCTTGAGTTTCATCTTGCCCCAGGTGCATACGCGGTAGTGGTTGGACTGGGGCAGATGGCTGTACACATCCGGCGTAGTGGTCAGGAAGAAGGTGTTGTGCGCAAGCACCTCTACGGAATCCTTCATATAGAAGATGACATCGCACTCGGGCTCATCGTTGGGGTATCCGAGGTGATCCCCTATCACTGCGTAGCGCGGATCATCGGAAAGGATCTGCTCCTTCTGGTTGGGCTGGCATTCCTGACAGCCCATCAGGATGGGACTCTTTGCCTTGAGCATCGCGGCAACAGCCTTGCGGCGGTTGGCCCAACTTAGTTCTCCGGGATCGCCCGAAGTTTCGGTCCTCCAGTTGAAGGACATCACGTTAATGGGGCGCCCGTTGTTTCCTCCAGAGGGATCCGCATACCAGCGGGAATAGTCATAGTCCCTTTTCTGGTGGCAGGAAAGGAGCATCAGCGCAGCGGCGGCAAACGCCAGAATAGCTTTTATCTTGAGTTTCATAGCCATAAGTTCCAAAAATTTTACCATCCGGGGTTCTGGGAAAGCGTATAGCCTCTGGCCGCATATTCGCGGATAACCTGGGGCGGGACGGGATACAGGTACTGCCTGTCGTCCGGCCACCAGATGCGATCCACGGCAAGCACCCACTCCAGGTCGTAGCCGCCGTCCGGATTGACGCGCGCACGCAGGCCCTGCTCCTTGGAGCTGTCCGGGATAATCTGTACGTAGATGTTCTTGTAGGCCTGGGGAACGTCCCTGAGTTCACTCGTCGTGAAGTAGCATTCCTGTTTGCCCTTGCCGCGGATATCCACGGGAACATCCAGCGCAGGGATGTGGATGCCGGTCCAGGGAAGGTCCTCGAGCAGGTGGCCTTCGGCCCAACGGTTGATATCGTCGAGGCGGAAGCCCTCGAAAAAGAGTTCGATGGCACGCTCACGGCGGATTTCCATAATGACCGGATTCGTCACGTCGGGATAGAAGACCGTCTTCATATACGGGTCAAGGCGGGTGGGCAGGACATTGAGCCCGCCGGTGATTCCGGCCCTGGAGCGGAGCTTGCCGATGGTCTTCTGCCAGTCGGCATTGGTGATTTCGCCCAGTTCAGCCTTGGCCTCAGCGTAGGTAAGGAGGACCTCGGCGTAGCGCATCAGCGGCAGGGAATTGATGCCGGTGGAGTTTTTATTGTAACTGACGTCGTCAATGACAAACTTGATAATCTGGTATCCGGTAACGGCCTCACGGCTGATAATGGCCGGAACGAGGTCCTGAGACGTGGCTCCGGTCATTTCATAATCGGGGAACTTGATGGTCTGCCGGAAACGGAGGTCGCGGCCCGTAAACTCGTCCTTGAACAGGGTGGTGCTGTAACCGGCCTTGTCGGTGAAGGGTTCGCCGTTGGTGTTCAGGTAAGTAAAGGCAAAGGCCCGGGACATACAGTTTCCGTTACCATAGTTGGAGTTGAAGTGCCGGTTGGCAGAATTGTATACACCATAGTCGGGATCCGTGCAGAGGCCCATGATGACCTCGTCCGTCTGAATCTCCGTGCCGTAAAACAGGCTGCGGTAGGCCCCCTTGGCCCCGGCATCGGTATGGATGGAGAACTTGCCGGACTTCATGATGAGGTCACAGGCGTCGATGGCCTGGCGGTAGAGCTGCACATCGGTGTAAAGTTCACTGGGAAGGTTGTGGTAACGCTTCCAAGAGGCCTCATAGAGGCAGATGCGGGCTTTGAGCAGCAGTGCCGCATATTTGGAAACCAGGGAATTGCCTACGGACTCGGTGGTCTTCAGGTGCTCGTAGCAGTAGTCCAGGTCTTTGATGAGATGGTCCACGATAACGTCGCGCGAATCGCGGTCTTTGTAGAGGGTGGCCTCGTCCGTGCTGCTCACCAGGTGCTCGAACCAGGGAACGGCGCCGTAAGTACATAATTTCTCGTAGTAGTACCAGGCGCGAAACCATTTGCCCAGGGCCAGGTAATGTTCCTTGACATCCTCGCTCACGGTACAGTCCTCGCTGAGAAGGGCATCCAGGAAGTAGTTGACCCGGCGCAGGCCGCTCCAGCTCCAGGAAGTTGTATGCTCAGGGTTGTAGGTGCCGTTCATGTAGAAATCGCTGAAGCCTCTGCTGGCGCAATAATCCGTATGGGAGTCCTCCAGATAGAAGACATCATCCAGCGAAGGAATCAGGGAATACAAAGACCAGGCGTAAGACTGGACACCGGTTTCAGAGCCGAATACGGTAGCCTTGTCCGTCGTGGAGATAAGGGGTTCTTCCAGAGAGCAAGAAACGACCGTCACTCCCGCAAGAAGCGTAGCCAGAAGATATTTTACTATGTTTTTCATTGCTTCGTCTTTTTAGAATCCAATTTGCAGCCCGAGGCTGAAGGTACTCATCGTAGGATAGTTGTACCCGTCACCATTTTGTTCACTGGTGATGTCGGAGTCGGAGCCGTAGCAGACCGTCACGACATCGAAGTCCTTCGTGTACTTGTGAAGGGGCGACCAGGTCCAAAGGTTCTCTCCGGAGAAGTAGATGGAGAGTTGGGACATCTTCAGTTTATCCAGAATCTTCTTGGGGAAGTTGTAACCGACCTGCAGGTTCTTGATACGGACGTAGGAGACATCCATCATATAGCGGTCGATACGCTTGTTCTGCCAGGAGATGCCGCAGTAGCCGGTATAGACCGGGAGCAGGGCATCCGGATTGGTAACGGGGTCCCAGCGGTTGTCCAGTTGCCACTTGTAGGCCTGGGCGTACGGGCGGCAGTACTGGCCCCAGAACGGGCCCTCCTTGGTGGGACACCAGAGACGCTTGCCCACGCCCTGGATGAAGATGGAGGCGTAGATGCCGTGCCAGCTTAAATCCAGGTTGAAGGAGTACGGGAAGCGGGGACTCGTGTTACCGATGATGGTCTGGTCACCGGGGTCGTCAATGGTATCGGAACCCGAATCGATCATATTGTTGTTGTTGAGGTCGGAGAAGATGACCTGACCGGGACGGGTGATACCGTCGTCGTGCATACGGATACGGGTCTGCTGGTAAGGGATGGGCAGTCCGGTATTGATGTCTGTCCAGTAGGTGTCAATCTGCTCCTGGTTCTGGAACAGGCCTTCTACGCGCCAGCCCCAGACATCACCGATCTCGTAACCCGCGTAGTAGTCGTTGATGGCGAAGGTGGGGTTGAAGTACCTGTCGATGAAGGCGCGGCTGTCCGCCAGGGTGAACTTGAGACCGTACTCGAAGGGGGAAGTACCCAGTTTGAAGCTGTCGTGCCAGGAGAGGGTGAGCTCCCAACCGTTGGTGTGCATGTCGGCGTAGTTACCCTTGGGAGCGTCTGCGCCGTAGGTGTCCGGAAGGGTAGGTCCGGTAGTATACATATTATAGGTACGGCGCTGATACCAGTCGAAGACGAATTCCAGACGGCCCTTGAACATACTGAGGTCCAGACCCACGTCCAGGGTCTGGGAGGTTTCCCAGGTGAGGTTGTCCG
This sequence comes from Bacteroidales bacterium, assembly GCA_016282145.1. Taxonomy (GTDB): domain Bacteria; phylum Bacteroidota; class Bacteroidia; order Bacteroidales; family UBA932; genus Cryptobacteroides. The sequence continues at coordinate 12,162 of JAEEJZ010000002.1, forward strand.
GAATCTGGCTGGGAACCGAGGTGTAGCGCATACCGCTGACACCGTCCAGCGAGCGGCACCATTCGCTCGTACCCTTACCCATCGTACTGAAATTGAATTTCTCCATAAAGGCGTAGGTGGAGACGCTACCGTTGCCCAGTTCGCCGAAGGAAGCGCGGATCTTAAGGCTGGAAATCCATTTGGGATCCACCTTCCACCAATGTTCCTTGGAAACGCGCCAGGCGGCCGAGGCCGAAGGGAAGAAGCCCCACTGGCTGTAGGTCGGGAATTTGGAGGAACCGTCGTAACGGCCGTTCACCTCGAGGAGGTAACGCTCGTCGTAGGCGTAGTTGAGACGGAACATAAAACCGGCTACACGCCAGCGGCTGGCGCTGGAGGAAATGCTCATATCGTCGCCTACGGCGAGGTTGATGTTGTCCGTGTTGTAGGTAAGCAGGTCATAGCGCTTGGACTGGACGGCTTTCCAGGACTCCATTTCGTAGTTGTAACCGGCCATCGCCTTGAAGTAGTGCTTGTCGGCGAAGGTATTTTCATACTCCGCGTAGGCGTTGGCGGCGATATAATCCGTCTGGGAGATGTATTCCTGCAGGTAATCGTCCACCTCTGGCGTACCCAGCCAGGTAATCTGGCCGGGCGCTGTGCTGTAGGGGACGCAGGTGCGCTTCTGAACTTCGTTCTTGTTGCGGTCCGAATAGGTAAAGTCGGCGTTCAGACGGAAAGTGTTATCGAAGAAGGTCGCCTTGAGGGCTGTGGTGGTCTTGTAGTTGCGCACCTTGCGGTTCTTGTAGTTCTGCCCGGTCACGAGGCCGCCCACGGCGTAGGCGCCGGCCATCGTCATCGTACCGTCCGGGTTGAAAATCGGGGAACTGACAGCGCCGGCCATGTTGATGGCGGTCCAGAAGTTACCGCTACTCTGCTTATTGGAGCCGGAGGGGATATGGTAGTACTCGTTATTGAAGGTGATGTTCTCTGAAATCTTGAGCCAGGGGCGCAGGTTGGCGCTCACTTTGGCCCGCAGGTTCAGGGTGTAGTACTTGTCCGTACTGAGGTTGAACAGGCCGTCATACTGGTAGAAACGGCCGGAAATGTAGTAATTCACGTTCTTGGAGCCGCCGCTGACCGAGATGTTATGGGTCTGGGAGGTCGTGAAATCCTTGTAGAGGAAATCATAATAGTCCGTGTTGCCGTAGTAGACGTATTCGCCGTCCGGGCCGATTTCCGTGGTGCGCTCGATGCCGGCCAGCTTGCGCTGGCGGAACTCCTCGAGCCACTGGCGAGAGAAGTTCTGGACCTTGTTGATGGAGGTCTGATACTTGCCGGAAACATTGTAGTAGGCCTCGTTGAACAGCGCAGCATAGACATAACCGTCCGTCACCACGTCAGGAATGGCGGTGGGGGTCAGGATCGAGAAATTGCCGGAGTAGTTGATCTTGGGCTTGCCCTCGCCTACCGGGTTCTTGGTGGTAATGAGCACCACGCCGTAAGGGGCACGGGAACCGTAGACCGCAGCGGAGGCGGCGTCCTTGAGAACGGAGACGCTCTCGATATCGTCCGGGTTCAGGTTCACCGGATCCCCCTCCACACCGTCGATGAGGATGAGGGCGGAGCCGCCGGCACCGATGGAGGTGGCGCCGCGGATGTTGTAGTCCGCGCTACGGCCGGGACGACCGTCGATCAGTTCGATGTTCAGGTTGGGGACGACACCCTGGAGCATCTGGGTAGCGTTCGCAATCGGGCGGCCGGAAAAGACTTCCGAACTCACCTGGTCTACGGCGCCGGTAAGGTTCTCTTTCTTGACCGTACCGTAACCCACGACGACGACTTCCTTGAGGAATTCCGCCGACTCCTTCAGGAGGATTCTCACTCCTGACATGTCGCTTTTCGCCTCGAGCGTGTAATCCTCGAAGCCCACGAAACTGGCCACAAGGGTGGAGCCTTGCGGAGCCGTGAGCGAGAATTCGCCGTTCAGGCCGGTAATGGCGCCATTCGTGGTGCCTTTGACCAGCACGGACGCCCCGATGACCGGCTGTTTGGTGCCGTCTTCGAGGAGGGTACCGCTGATGGTGACCATCTTCTGCTGTGCCTGCATCAGACTCCCCGGAAGGAGGAGCAGGAGCATCAGAACAAGCGTGCCAATGATTTTTTGCATGAAACTATACCTTTGTTAATATTTATAGTCCTTATGAGGGATGATGCAAAAATAGAAAAGAAATTGAAAATTCACAATATTTTATACAATTTTTCGCAAATTACACAAAATACACAGTTTTCTTGTTTTTATCATTTCTTTTGGCTAACTTTGGCCTTTGCAAAAACTATCGATCATGGCGAAACGCACGACTATCAAGGAAATAGCGGAACTTTCAGGGGTTTCTCCCGGGACCGTGGACAGGATTATCCACAACAGGGGGAACGTATCGAAAAGGAGCCGCGCCGCCGTAGACAAGGTGCTTGCCGCCATCGGTTTTGCAGGAGACGACTATTTTGCCACAGCCACAAATCGTTGCTCCCTGGCCATCCTCACCCCCACTTCCACCATCGGAGATTACTGGTCCGCCGTATACGACGGAATCAAGAAGGCCATCGAGGACTTCAAGCATCCCGGCATCTCGCTGGATTTTTTCCATTACAACCAGTTCGACGTCTATTCCTGCCTTTCCGCCCAGAGTACCGTCCTTGAGAGAAAGCCGGACGGGGTCATCATCGGCCCCACCTTCCTGGAAGAGGCGCAGGCGTTCTGCTCTTCCCTGGAAGAAGCCGGAATCCCCTACGTCTTTGTGGATTCCTACTTCGACAACACCAAGCCCCTGGCCATCTATTCCACGGACCAGATTTCCGGCGGGAAAGCCATGGCGCACCTGCTATGCGCCCATACGCCTCCCGGAAGCAAGATGGCCATCTTCGAGAGCCGGCGCATCGGGGCCTGGATGTCCACCAATTCCCTGGTCCGCAGGGACGGTTTCATCGAGTATATCCAAAGCGTCGGAAGGGAGAAGGATCTCCTGAATACCTGTTATACTTCTACGGTTCCCTCCGAGAACGAGAAGATCATCAAGAAACTGTTGAAAGATCACCCGGACCTCAAGGGCATCGTAGTCCTCAATTCCCGGGGAAGTTCCATCGCGGAGATCCTGGAAAGCATGGGACGCACGGACATCAACCTGTTTTCCTTCGATCTGACCGCACATAACATCGAATATCTGAAACGCGGGAGCATCTGCGCCCTTCTCTGCCAGCACCCGTTCAAGCAGGGGTATATGGCTACATCCACCCTGGTGAAATTTGTCATGCAGGGGACAGTGCCGCAGAGCGCACGCAACCTGTTGCCCATTGATATCGTCCTAAAAGAAACTATCGACTTATATCAAGAATAGAAATGAGAAACCTGAAAGGAAAAGTTGCCGTCGTAACAGGCGGGGCCAGAGACATCGGACGTGCAGTTTCCGTAAGGCTGGCTGAAGAAGGCGCCAAGGTCTGCATCAATTATTGTCATTGCGAGGCCGCAGCGCAAGAAACGCTCGAAATGGTCCGCCGCGCGGGCGGCGAGGCCATCCTTTTCAAGGCCGATGTTACCAAGGCCGCGGAAGTGGAA
>JAEEJZ010000024.1 GCA_016282145.1 Bacteroidales bacterium
TAACCTTGGGAAGGCCGTAACAGAAAAAAACCGCCGGTAGGAGGTCTCCTCCTGCGGCAAGGGTGAAAACGTGAGGCAAGAGCTCACGACCGTCGTCAGCGATGGCGTCGGGGTACGGCGCCGGATCCTGCAAGACCAAATATACCGGCAGATGAGGGCGGCCCGCCCGATGCCGGGGGGTAGGTTGCGAAGATAAATGACGGATTTAAAAACAGAAACCGGCTTACGGCCCCGCCTTTATTTTAAATAGACAAGTCAGATATGAAACAATAGAGCGACGCGTGTATCACAACGCGTCGCTCTCTGTTGTATTATAGTATAATAGGTGTATCTTCGCGCCGTTTTGATTGAAACTAGAAGCCCTTTATATTTTATGAAAATGGCAAAACACTACATTGCACCGGACTGCGAACAGCATGGCCTGCAACAGATGCAGGTCTTCTGTGCCAGCCCCTGGAACCAGAATGGCGCACAAGCCCTTGGTTACGATTATGATGATGAAGAGAATTGGGATGAACTGTATTAGCCCTATGAAAAAGACTTTATTCACCGCGGCTGCCCTCATTCTCGCCGCCGCCTGCACCCGGGAACTTCCCGAGAGCCCCAAAAATAACGAGAATCTCGTAAAATTCACGATAGAAAACGCCAGCGGCCCTGTAATGACTGCGGCGGACAAGAAAGACGGTTCCAAGACCGTCATCACGGACATTGTCGACCTTGATGTCAACTGGACGGCCGGCGACAACGCCGTTCTCTTCGACAACAGCGGATCCTGCGCGGGCCACCTGTTCACCGGTTCCGTCCAGTCCGACCCCGGCTATATCAATTTCTCCGGCGAAATGGACGAAGGCTCTACCGCCTACTGGCTGCTCTATCCCTACAACAGCGGCGCGAGCATGAGCGAAGGCGTCATCACCACCACGCTCAGTGCCAGCCAGACGGCCGTCGCCGGTAGTTTTGCCGACAAGACCGCCATCAGCCTGGCTTACGGCACCCGCACGCCCGGCCAAAGCGTCGCCAGCGGCCTGAGTTTCCAGAACCTCTGCCCGCTGATCGCTTTCAATATGCCTTCTTATGTCGACGGTGCCCAAAGCGTTACCCTTACGCCGAACAGCGGCTGCGCCATTGCGGGAACGATCAGCTTCAACGCCTCCACCGGAGCGATGACCGCCGTTTCCGGCGCGAACAGCATCACCCTGAACGGTCCGATCGCGGCCGGCGAGCGCTATTTCTTCGCCGTTGCCCCGAAGACCTATGAAAACGGCTTCACGCTGACGGTGACCACCGCCGGAAATCAGACCTACAGCGCCAGTACCACCAAGACCATTGACGCTGCACCCGGCAAGGTATATTACCTCGGCACCCTGGGCCTCAAACTCGACGTCACCCCGACGGTCACCTTTAATCACACCTATTCCGGCAACGTCTTGACCGGCACCACCGCTACCTTGAACATTCCTGTAGCAAGCGACCTCGCGGCGATGATTTCTTCCTGGTCGGCTACCCTTAAGAACAGTGACAATGTCGTAGTGCGCAACTATTCATCCAACAGCGGGACCGGTTCGATTGCGAACGGCTATACCTACCTTCCCAAAGGAAGCTATACGCTGACAGCGACCTACACCACGCTGGACGGCCGCAGCAAGACGCTTGCCCCCGTCGCCGTCAACCACAATGTCAACCCGGACTTTTCTGTAAGCGTCAGCGGCTACACCCCTTATAATTATGGCGTTGGTGCCGACGGCTATTCCAAGAATGTTTCCACGGCTAACGGTCTTGACGGAAGCAGCATCTATGGACTCGGGACCAGTGTCACCATCTCCGCTGACCTGATGAACGACAGCAAGTATAGCAAGTCCTATACTTACAGTTATGACGGCGGTTCGGCAGTTTCCGTTTCCGGCAACTCCGCCTCCATCCCCAACAAAACCGGCCAAAGCTGGAACAAGCACACTCTCAGCGCCTCTTGCACCTTTGATGGTGTTGCCAAAAATGCCAGCCGCGATTTGCATGTTACCGGCCTGCCTTGGGAGACCACGACCTTCACAGAAGATACTTGGGATAAGGCTTCATGGAATGTTGACCTTGGGACCAGTTATGTTAAACTTGGAGGCGTTTCCGGTTCCGGTAAAGCAAATGTCACTTCTAAGACTAAATTTAATATCCCTTCAAACATCACTGTCAAGGTATACGTGAGCGGATGCTTGAAGTCATATGCGACATTAGGTAATTCTTCGTCTTGGTTGAATGCTAAAACCCGAACCACATTTAATGTCAAACTGGCAGATGGTACAGCCATATCCAGAGAAAGTTCCAGCAGCGAGTATGAAAAGGAAGTTTCATTCACAAATCTCAGTGGTGACGGGACCTTCACTTCTTCAAATTGTAAAGTATTTATGGAGAGCACCTATACAGCTGCAGGACCGTACGCAAAAGTGAATTATATCAAACTAACCTATAGATAAAAGAGTTTGAAACACACCGCCTTCATATTGAGCATCGCCCTCCTGGCTCTGTCCTGCAACCGGACAGAGCCCGCAGGATTGCTCGGCGGAAACAACAATACAACCAACCAAAAACACAATGTCATCCTCTGCGCCACCGGTGCGGGGGATGATATTTCTATAGCGGAAAGCAAAACCATCATCGGCAGCGACGGGAAAAGCGTCTATTGGGCCGACGACGACCTGCTGGCCCTCTGGGCCGAAGGCGGCGGCAGCCTGGAACTGGATGCGGAACCTTTCAAAATCTACGGTGTCAGCGGTGCCCGCGCCTTCTTCACGGCTGAACTGGGCGCCCCGATGAGCGCACCCTCCTACACCTATTACGCCGCCTCTCCCCTGCCGCTTGCCGGCAGCGCCTGGCCCCACATCCAATTCGCCATCCCGCAGACCCAGGACGGCAGCGGCCAGGGCATCATGATTTCCGCCCCCACGGACGGCGCCCCCTTGCGCAGCGTCGAAGAAACCCTGGAAGGCGAAACCGTCCAA
>JAEEJZ010000025.1 GCA_016282145.1 Bacteroidales bacterium
CGAATGCCGAACCTCTTTTTTGTGGAGCATAGGAGAATCGAACTCCTGACCTTTTGAATGCCATTCAAACGCTCTACCAACTGAGCTAATACCCCATCGGGACTGCAAAAGTAGGTATAATAGATTAAATAAGCAAATGTTTGCAAAAAAATTCGCCGATTAGCCGCGTTCCATTTCGCGCCGGATGTCCTTTTCCTTGATGGTCTGGCGCTTGTCGTACTCCTTTTTGCCCCTTGCAAGGGCGATATGGAGTTTGGCGTAGCCGTTATCGGCGATGTAGGCCCGCACGGCCACGATCGTCAGTCCCTTGAGTTTCACCGCCTGTGCGAGATGCCGCAGTTCCCGCTTCGTCAGCAGCAGTTTGCGGTCGCGTGCCGGTTCGTGCTGCCCCCAGGAACCCCAGAAATAGGTGGCGATGTTCATCCCCTTGACATAGAGTTCCCCGTTCACGAAATAGCAGAACGCATCCGTGAGCGAGGCCTTCCCCGCCCGCAGGGACTTGATCTCCGTACCGACCAGCACGATTCCGGCATCGTACTGCTCGAGAAACTCGTAATCGTACGACGCCCGCCGGTTGTTGATCTGTACTTTACTCTTCGATCGGGGCATAACGGCGGCAAAGATACGGATTTTTTCGTACTTTTGCGGAAATGAGCAAGCCAGAGCCCGCAGCACTTCCCCAGCCGGAAAAGATAGATCCGGCCGCTCTCGCCCGAAATTTCGAGCGCGGGGAGACGGACCTTATCGTGGTCCTCGGTCCCACGGCATCGGGCAAGACGCGCTATGCGGTGAGGCTCGCCCACGAATTGGGGCTTCCGGCCGAAATCCTCTCCGCAGACAGCCGCCAGGTTTATCGCGGCATGGACATCGGCACCGGCAAAGACCTCTGCGAATACGGCGATATCCCCTTCCACCTGATCGATATCTGCGATGCGGGCGAACAGTACAACCTCTACCGCTACAAGCAGGATTTCAAGGCAGCCTATGCGGCGATCCGTTCCCGCGGTGCCGTCCCCATCCTCTGCGGCGGCACGGGGCTCTATATCCACGCCGTCACCTCCGGCTACGATTTCACCGAAGGGAAACCGCTCAGCGCACCCGCCCCAGCGGAACGCATCTTCGAGGAAGGAATGCCGTGCAAGCCCTATTTCATCGGGACGCTCGTCTCAAGGGAAGTGCGCAACGAGCGCATCGACCGCCGCCTGGACGAAAGGTTGCAGGAAGGGATGGTCGATGAAGTGCGCGCGCTGCTGGAACGCGGCGTTCCCGCCGAGACGCTCCTTTCCTACGGCCTGGAATACAAGTTCGTCACCCTCTATCTGCAAGGGGAACTCGACGATAAGGAAATGCGGCAGCTGCTCGCCACCGCAATCCATCAGTTCGCCAAACGCCAGATGACCTGGTTCCGCGGGATGGAACGCTCAGGCGTTCCCATCCACTGGACGCTCGTCTGAGCCGTTCCTATTTTACCTTGAAATCGAAGCGGATATCCGCAGGGATCTTCTCCAGGCCGAGTTTGAGGATGTTGTCATCCAGTTCGGCAGGACGCTGGGAGTACTCTTTTTCAAACGCCTCGGCAAACGCGCGGTCGCCGGTCGCCTGGGTCTTGAGCACCGTGGCGGTAAGGGAAGAAAGCGCCGATTCCATCACGGCCAGATCCAGGGAATACTGCCCGGAAGCCTTGCGCACAAAGGCACCGGCTTCGCGCAGGTAGTTGTAAATCATGATATTCGCACGACCGAGCGCAGAGCCTTCGCCAAAGCGTTCGGAGCGGATCACGGAGGCAAAGAAGGTCACCAGGGCATCCTCCTTGGTGAAGATCTGGTGAATGTCGTAGTGGTTCTGCAACTTACAGACAAGCAGGGTACCGGCGGCATTGGCCTTGACCTCCTCGAAAGCAAGCGCGGCGCTGCCCAGGGCCTCCTCGACGCTGCCCTTCCCGTTCACGGTCTCCTTCACGCCCAGGCCGTGGGCCACCTCACGGAAGACGATGTTCCAGAGGAACGCTTCCGCGGAAAGGTGCTCGGATTCCTTCGCCTCCAGCAGCAGTTCGCCGGAAGGCTTGACGATGGCACTGTACTTGGCCCGGATAATGTTTTCCAGAAGGATGGTACGGGTTCCGCGATCCCGCTGCACATCGGAATCGAAGGGCAGGTTCAGCGCAATGACCTTGACGCCGGCGTTAGCCTTGCCCGCATAGTAGAGCGCGTCGCAGGAAAAGATATTGGAACCGGCGCCGGGCTGGAAAGTCTTGTACGCGGCCTCGCCGGGCAGATCCTGCTGGAACTCGGCGATGCGCGAGACATACTGCATCAACTCCCTTGTCCTGGCCTCGTTTTTCAGCAGCACGAAGGCCTCATAGGAGCGCTTGATGCCCAACAACTGATCGTCCGCCGCCTCGTTCGGGCCGATGACCAGATCCATCTTGCTGTCATCCATATCCAGCCAGGCCAGGGCGCTCTCATAATAGCGGTCAGTCTTGAGCGCTTCCGCCCTGCTGAGCAGATAGTTCTTGACGCTCGGCTTGATGGTGATGTCGGCCGCCGCGATAAGATAATTGGCAATCTTATCGATATGGGTCTTGTAGGCATCGTGATACCAGACCGTCTCCAGGGAACCGTCCGCAGCGCGGCGGACCAGGGTATACGGGCTGTTCTTGTCCGGATTGTCCCAGGCATCGAACTCCACGAGCGACATATCGGCAGGATAGAAAGCGGCTCCGGGAAGACGGTCCCCATAGCCTTCGACGAAGGACTTGCCGGTCATACGGTCCCAGGGGCCGTAATTGATCTCGGCAAAGGTCTTCTGGGCGGGATCGGCAATTCCCTCAAGCAGGGCGTTCTTGTCGCCGAAATATTGCTCCCAGTAAATGGCATCCACCTCGTCGGCCGCGAAGCGGTAGAGATTCAGCACCTCCTTGCCGTTGGCGGTAATTCCGCTGAGGTCCGGAGCCTCGATGGTCACGACGGCATAATCCGCAACCTTCCTGTTGAAAGGAGACTTGGGAGTTACATTGCAGGCACAGGCTGCAAGGAGCAGGATTGCCAGCGCAAATACATTCTTCTTCATATCAGTTAAAGCATTATCATTATCATTACCTGGGCAGCCACCACCCGCAGGAACATGGTCAAGGGATAAACGGTGGCATAATTGACCGCGATGCGGCCGTTCCCGAACAATTGCTCGGAAAAGGACAGGAGGGCAGGATCCGTCGTCCCGCCGGAGAGCAGTCCGCAAATCTTGAAAAAGTCGAATTTAAGGCCTGCGCGGGCGATAATGCCGATGACCACCATCGGGATGAGGGTAATCAGCGCACCGTACAGCACCCACATATAACCGCCGCCGACGAGACTGGCGACAAAGGTTTTGCCGGCACCCAGGCCGACGGCCGCCATAAACAGCGAAATCCCGATTTCGCGCACCATCAGGTTCGCACTGAGCGCGGTGTAGGTCGTAATCCGAAGTTTCGGGCCGAAGTGCCCGAGCAGGATGGCGACGATGAGCGGACCGCCCGCCAGGCCCAGTTTGAGAGGCTGCGGCATCGACGGGAAACGGATGGGGATCATCCCCACGGCCACGCCGAGCGCAATCCCGAAAAAGATGGGAATCAGGTTGGGCTTGTGCAGGGATTCCGGCTCGTTCCCGACCAGGGCGGCGAGGCGGGCCAGCCCTTCTTCGGAGCCGACCGCCTGCAGGCTGTCGCCTACTTGCAGGATCAGGTCTGGAGCCGCCTGCAGGTCGATACCCGCACGCATGATGCGCGTCACCGTCACACCGTACTTGCGGCGGATGTCCAACTTGCGGAGACTCTTGCCGGTAATGGAGGATTTGGTGATGGACAGGCGTCCGGAAACCAGTTTCGCGCCTGGCTGCTGCCATTCGTTCATATCCACCGGGCATTCCTCCCCGAAGATGATGCTCGCCTTGTCCTTATGCTGGATATCCGTAACGATGAGCAGTTTATCCCCTTCCTTGAGCGGCAGGTCCAGATCCGGGAAGAATACCTTCCCGTCCCGCATCATACGGGTGATGACCAGATGGTCGGAATTCTCCTCACCGACGATATCGTGCACGGTCTTCCCGAACAGGGCCGGATTTTCTACCTTGCAGGCCAGCCGGAAAGCGGCTGTTTCCTCACTTTCATTCCTGGAGGCCTTTTCCTGTTCCTTCTCCAGGTCGATGCGGAAAATGGCTTTGAAAAGCAGCAAGACGGCAATCGCACCGAGCACGCCCAGCGGATAGGCCACTGCATAGGCGGAAGCGATGCCCGTCGCGGCCACGGCCGCTTCCGGTGAAGCCGCCCCAGACGAAGAGAGCGTCTGCTGGGCCGCACCCAGCCCCGGAGTATTGGTCACCGCACCGGACATAATACCGGTCATAATGCCCAGGTTCTCACCGCTGACGAAATGGATGGCATAGGAGACCAGCACCGCAAGCAGGACGAGCCCTACGGCGAGCATATTCATCGGCAGTCCGTCCTTCCGGAAAGAATGGAAGAAGCCCGGACCCACCTGAAGGCCGATGGCGAACACGAAAAGGATCAGCCCGAAGTCCTTGATGAAGGAAAGCATAATGGGATGGATCCTGAGCCCGAAATGCCCCAGGATAATGCCTGCAAAAAGAATCCAGGTAGTCCCAAGGGAAATGCCCTTAAACTTGAATTTACCCAAGAAAAGCCCGGAGGCGACGACAAGGGCCAGCACGAAAATCGCCCCGGCGGTATCCCCCTGTGCAAACAATCCTAACATAGGCCGCAAAGATAATAAAAATCATCCGGACTCACTTGAATCCGGATGAAATTGTTCTATCTGCCGTAAGTCTAATTGAGCGGGCCAGTCTCAGAAAGCGGGCCGGTCTCAGAAAGCGGGCCAGTCTCAGAAAGCGGGCCAGTCTCAGAAACAGGGCCTACCACATCTTCCTTCAGCGGGCCAGTCTCGTCGGCGGGAACTTCTTCGGCCAGTTCGGTCTCGGTAAGAGGACCGGTCTCAGCCTGCTTGGAATTGTTGCACTGGCAACTCACAGCGGCGACCATCATGGCCACGACGGCTGCAGACATCAATACTTTCTTCATAAAATTAAGATTTAATGGCTGGATTTTCGTGGAGCATAGGGGGGTCGAACCCCTGACCTCTAGATTGCGAACCTAGCGCTCTACCAACTGAGCTAATACCCCAATGTGACTGCAAATATACAAAAATTCTTTATTATCTTTGAGCTATGCGAAAAATTCTGATGATTGTGGCCCTGTTCCTGTGTTTTGGGCAGGCCCAAAGTTTTGCCGGCATTCCCGCCGTAGGAGCCCAGGTGTTTATCGAACCCGGACAAAGCGACGAAGAAGTGGACGGCTGGTTCCGGACACTGCACGAAAACGGAATGACCGTCTGCCGTATCCGTCTTTTTGAAGAATACCTCCACAACGGGGGTCGCTGGGACTTTTCCTTATTTGACCGGGCGTTTTCCGCCGCCGAAAGGCACGGAGTCAAAATCTTTCTCACTCTGTTCCCGGCCGATCCGGACCGGTCCATCGGCGGCTTCAAATTCCCCTTCACCCAGACGCACAAGGCCGATATCGCCACTTACATCCGAAAGGTGGTCACCCATTACCGTTCCCACCCGGCCCTCCTGGGCTGGGTCCTGCTGAACGAACCGGGCACGGAAGGAGTCATCCCTGACACGCCTTATACGCAAGCGCGCTTCAAGGCATGGAAAGCCGGACAGCCGGCATGGAAAGGCAGCGGGTATGAGCGATTGATGGATTTTGAGCGCGAAGCCTTCCTGGTCGATTACACTTCCGAATTCCTGGGCTGGATCGCCGCGGAAATCCGCCGCTATGACCCCGGACACGAACTGCACGTGAACAACCATCAGATTTTCGACAACATCGCCGAATACGACTTTCCTGCCTGGCGGAGCTTCCTGACCTCACTGGGGGCATCGGCGCATCCCAGCTGGCATTTCGGCTACTTCGGCCGGAACCGCTATGCCGTGGCGATGGCCGCCAACTGCAACATCGTCCGCTCCGGCGCAGGGCCGTTGCCTTTCTGGATTACCGAACTGCAGGGCGGGAACAATACCTACTCCGCACGCAACCCCTTCTGCCCTACCGCCGATGAAATCAGCCAATGGATGTGGATCGGCATCAGTTCCGGCATCGACGGGCTGCTTTTCTGGTCCCTGAACCCGCGCGCCGTGGGCGGGGAAGCCGGCGAATGGGGGCTCGTCAACTTCCAGAACGGTCCCTCGGACCGCCTGGATGCCGCCCACGCAGTGATCGAGGCGATGCACGACAACGCGTCCTTCTTCTCCCGCCTGCAGCCGGAGGATTCCGGCATCACCCTGCTCTACCTGCGCGAATCCCTCTGGGCGGAAGGGAAAGTGCAGCTGGGCGATCTGAACGACCCGCGCTATGAGGGCAGACACAAGGGCGGCGTCATCAAATCCACGCTGGGCATCTACGAAATGCTGCTCGAAAATGGAATCGATGCAAACATCTCCGAATTCGGTGAATATGACTGGAAGCAGGACGATTATAAAGGAAAGACCCTCGTGCTCGCGGGACAGGTCTGCCTGCCTTCCCGCAGTTGGGAAGCGCTCCGCAACTTCGTCCGGAAAGGCGGAAAACTCATTGTGGAAGGCCTGACCGGCTATTACGACGAGGATATGCGCTGCCGCTTCCAGACCGGATTCCCCCTGGAAGACGTTTTCGGAGGCTCTTTGAAGGAAAGCAAATGCAATCCGGGAGATTTCACCTTGACCCTGGAGGACAGGACGCTGCCCGTCCACCTCTGGAAGAGTTTCATCCATCCCGGAGATGGCGAGGCGCTTGCCTGCGAAGCAGAGGGCATCACGGCGCTCCGGAACAATTTCGGGCAGGGGGAGGTTTTCTGGCTCCCCTCCTGCGTCAGCCTGGGAGCACGCCGGGCGGCCGATTATTCGGCCCTTGCAGCCACGCTGCTCCCGGAACTGGCCACGATGCCGGAAATCCGTTTTTCCGAAGCCTGCCCCGGGGTGATGGCCCTGCGCTTCCGTGCCGACGGGAAGGCGGCTGCGCTGCTCATCAATAAATCGGGCGACGCGAAAACCCTCCGCTTTACCCGGGAACCGGCTACGCTGGTCCATGCCACGAAAAAAGCAGAGCTGAATGCCGGAAGCCTCCAACTCTGTCCTGAAGAATGCGCTATCGTTTGCTGGTAACTACCAGCTGATGACATTCTTTTTCTCCGCCACCAGATGCCCTTTCCAACTGTTCAACGGGGCACCGGCGGGGATTTCCACCACCAGCACGGCGGCGTCGGCGGGAATCTCTATGGAAACGATTTCCGAGACATTCTGCGCCAGGTAATCCCGTCCTACCGCATCGAAAAGATCAACCTTTCCCGAAGGGTAGTAAGACACTTTCTTGGCTTCTTCGTAGGGATTGTACAGCAGATGCACGGGATAGGGCTTGGGCGCATAGAAATCCGTCGCATTGCAGTCCAGGGACAGGATGCCCTCGACATCGGTGGTGGCGACGATGGCGCCGAAAATACCGACCGGAGAAGTACTGTACAGGCTGAACATGGTCTCCGGAGGATTGGCCGAAGTCCAGGAAGGGCCGTCGCCCTCTGCAATGGGAACCCCGGACTTCTGGGCGTAACGGTCCCGCTTGCGAAGCCCCTCATAACCGATGATATTGTTCGTCAGCTCCTTCATCTCCGGGAGATACTGATGCTCGTCGGCGATTTCCCGGGGGAAGAAAAGGCGGCTGGCATTGGCATTGTTCAGCATCCATTTGCCCATGGCCCTGGCAAACTGGGGCGCATATTTCACCATAGGCACGAGTGGCCAGGCCATCTCGTAGGAGTTCATTTGGAAGCCGTAACCGCCCCCGTCCGTGATGCTGCCCTGCAGGCCTGAAACATCGTACGGACCCCAGGTTCCGATAATCACACCCCAACCGGCACGACCGGTGGAATGGTTGCCGTCAAAGGTCCAGCGGATAATCTTGCCGACGTCGTAAGTCGTCCCCTGCGTCGCATTGAAGTAGGCGGCGGTATAAGCAGCGAAAGGCAACAGAATCTCATAAAAGCGGCTTTCGCTTTGGTTGTTGATGACCGAAGTAGCGTGCATGGCACGCTCCAGATAGCGCTCGTCACCAAACTTATGATATGCCTGCAGAAGCACATAGGCGTGTCCGGCAGCGGCATCCTGCTGGCGCGGGATATTGCTGACCGTACCCTTGTCCGTCGCATAATTGTACCAGGAATACGCATAATCGTCCCCGAGCGTCTCATCGGCTTCGGCAAACTGGTCCGCGATACTTCGCTGGATTTCGTCTGCACCTTCCACACCCGGGAAGAGGTCGCATACGCCGTAATACAGCAGATTCGGCAGCACATTGTACCACCAGTCCTTGCCGAACCCGGAAGTTCCGTTGAGCATAATGCCCCACAGGTTCTTGATTCCGCAATAATTCTGGAGCATCTTGGGGTAGTTATAGCCGTCCTGCGCCGTCTTGTCAATGCCTACCAGGCCTGCACCCATCACCGCCGCCATCGTATTGATGGCTTCGTGGGAACCGCCGCTCCCCTGCCGGGCATCATTCACGGTCGTCTTGAGCCCGAAGGTCACCTGGTCCACGTTACGGCGCGTTTCGTCCAGCCAGATCAGCGGACGGACTTCGTCCCGGGCGTTCCAGTCAAACACATAGGCATCGTAATCCAGCGCCTTCTGCTTCCAGTCCAGCATTTTGTAGGGCTGCGGCATATTGCGCATGCTTTCCACACGCGGGATGGATTCCTGGATAACGGGAATGCCGAGGATGGCCGGCCCGAGTTCCCCACCGGGATCCGGTTGCGGGGCTTCGCGCTGGCAGCAGGCGCAGCACAGGGCGGCGGAGACAAACAATACGGTCAATGCGGGTTTCATTTGCAACTCCTTTTATGGTGTTTTGGAAGCCGGCGGCAGGGTCAGCCGCCGCCGGCCTAAAGAAAGGGCAATTACTTCTGATCGTTGAAGAGTTTGGACACCTGGCCGCCGTCGAGGGCGATGGTGTAGAACTGCAGATCATCGAGTTTGCCTACATAGTAGCTGTCAGAGCCTTCTTCCTGCAGACCGATGAAGAGGATGCTTCCTTCAGGAGCGGGAGCAAAGGTCTGGTTGGGGATGAACCTGTCGTCATTCTCGTGATTCCAGAGCATGGTCAGTTCACCGTCCAGATAGTAAGCCATCGCACCGTTGGTGAGGTCGATGGTAGCCACGACGTGATGCCACTCGTTCTCAGGGATCTCGGTGTTGCCGTCATGATCGATCCACTTGTCGGACGGCATCTGGTGCACGGTCAGGAACGCCTTGTTCGTGCTCTGGGTCTGGAATTTCCAGGTATCCCACTTGTTCCAGGAGAGGATGTAGTTGTTCTCGTTGATGGGGGTGTTGACCCAGCAGGAGATGGAGAAGGTAGGGCTTTCCAGCACGCTGGCGATAGGGCTGGCAATCTCCAGGTGACCGCCCTGGCCGAACTGCAGGCCCTTGGTGCCGGCCTTGTGTCCGTTCACGAAGGTAGGAACACCGTCATTGCCGGCCACGAAATCGACTTTCCAGTTGTACTTGCCGCTGGTGGTGATGCTGGCGGTTCCGTTCACGACATCCTCGAAGTTGAGGGCCCAGGCCAGTGCATCGGCAGGGATAGCGCCGTACTCGGACTCTTCGAAGACCTGCTTTGCCGCTTTGAGCTGGGCAACCAGGTTGTTGGCTGCGGCCTGGGTCTTCACCTCAGGAATGGCCGACTTGACGGTCGCGATGACATTCTTGAAGTTGTCGATGGCGGCCTGGGGGAAAGTGGCGGTGGTAGCACCGGCCACCAGGTTCTCGCACTGGGCCACGAGGGCGTTCAGTTCGGTCAGGTCAACCTGCTCACCCGGCTTGTCGTCCTTGTTGCAGGCAGCGATAGCAAGAGCGCCGACCGCGAGGAAAATAGCAAAAAACTTTTTCATAATGTTTTGTTTTAAAAAAGGTTAATAATAGTTGTTATATATGGTTTAGTTTTTCAGTGCAGCGTTAGCATCCGTCTCCGCCTGCGGAATCGGGAAATAATAGCGGTCCGCCGGCCAGGCGGCAGGGCCGAGTGCGGTGATGGCGTAGGCGCGGCCATAGCGCATCACATCGAAGAAGCGGTGGAATTCGAAGCCCAGTTCGCGACGGCGCTCCAGCCGGATGGCATCGCGCATTTCGCTCTGGCTCGAGGCCTTGGTGCGATCGAGTCCTGCACGTTCGCGAACCTGGTCCAGTGCAGCCGCGGCAGCGGCCAGATTTTCGGGAGACGCTTCATTGAGGGCTTCGGCTTCCAGCAGCAGGACTTCCGCATAGCGGATCCGGTGCTGGGGGATGGTGGACTGGCTCTTGGCCATGTCCTCCACCGCATCCTCGTCATATTTCTTGACGAGATAGCCGGTCGCATTGCCCCAGGAGGCATCGAAGGTGGTACCGTTGAACCAGGGTTTGCCGGCCCGGCCGATGGAAGCGTCCAGACGCAGGTCATCCTCTCCCCCGACCGTCTTCTCGCTGAAGCAGTCCACATAGCTCTGCGTCGGCGCGTTGAAGTGATAACCGCCCTCGATGAAGGGGGCGAACCACACGTTCAGCAGGTTGCCCTGGGAGGCAATCTTATTGGTCGCATAGCGGATGGCGAAGATGGATTCCACGCTGTTCTCGCCGCCGGATTTGAAGAGGTCGGCATAACGGGGTTCCAACGCATAGCCGGCATTCAGGTTCTTGAAACCCTCGATGGCAAAGACGGCCTCGTCCCACTTCCGCTGGAAGATCTTGCTCTTGGCAAGCAGGGCATAGGCGGCGGCTCGGTTCACGTGACCGTCTTTCAGGTCATTCAGACCCTCCACCGCTTCAACGAGATCCCTGTCAATCTGGGCATAGACATCTGCGATGGGGCTCAACCCCACGTGGATGTTGGCCGAGGAATTCTGGGGCTTGGTTTTCAAGGGCAGCTGTCCGAAAATATTCACCAGGTTGAAGTAGGAATATGCCCGGAAGAATTTGGCTTCTCCCAGCAGGCGGGCCTTCAGGACCTCGTCCATATTCATCGGTTCGATGTTGGCAATGGCGTTGTTGGCCCTGGCGATGGTCTCATAGGAATCCTGCCAGAAAGTGCCGAGCGAGCCGTTGTCCGCGCTTGCGTTCAGGCCGTCGATCTCGTTGATCTGGGGCTGGTCGCCGTCGTCTCCGCCCTTGACGGAATCATCGGAAGCGACATCGCCGAAAATCCAGAGCGTATTGCCGTAAAGAGAGTTGTAAATGGCATTGACGGCCATTTCCGCCTTGCTTGCGGAAGTATAGTAGTTTTCGGAAGAATACCCGCCTTTGAGGTTTTCGTCCAGGAAAGAGCAGGATGCGGAAAGGACCGCGACGGCTGCCATCAGTATATAGAACTTCGCTTTCATCGTCTTAGAAGGTAAAATTAAGGCCCATTGTTACGCTCTTTGCCACAGGATAGGTTCCCCAGTCGATACCGTTGGAACGGTCGCCTTCCGCAGTGGAATTGGCATTCACCGTCATTTCGGGATCCAGTCCGCTGTAGCCCGTGAAGGTCAGCAGGTTCGTTCCGGCCAGATAGAGACGGAGCTGGGAGACTTTCCAGGATTCGGGAAGCTTGAAGGTATAACCCAACTGAAGGTTCTTCAGGCGTACATAACTGCCGTCCTCCAGGAAACGGGTGGAGACTTTCCGGTTGTTGGTGCCGGCCCAGGTGGCCCGGGGCTGGGTATTGGAAGTGCCCGTACCCGTCCAGTGCTGGTCGTAGTAGCGCTTGGTGACGGGGAAGCCGCGGTAGAATCCCTCGGAATCGTTCAGGTACTGGATATAGACTTTCTGCCCGAAGGCGCCCTGGAAGAACATCGAAAGGTCGAAGCCCTTCCAGTTGAAGGCCAGGTTGAGACCTGCGGTAAAACTAGGGATGGCGCTGCCCACGAAGGTGCGGTCCTTGCCGTCGATTACGCCGTCCTCGTTCACGTCGGCAAATTTCACGTCACCGGCCTTGATGCCATTGCCCTGGTACGGGGACAGCATCACTTCGGCGTCGGTCTGGAAAATACCCTCCATCTTGTACATAAAGAAGGAGCCGATGGGATGCCCCACCTCGGTGCGGGTCACGTAAACGCCGTCGTTCACCAGACCGCCGAGGATGGGAGAATTGAGGCTGAGCACTTCATTGTGCAGGTAACCACCGTTCAGGGTGATGTCAAAGCCCCAGTCCCGGAACTGCCTGCGGTAGAAGAGTTCGATATCGACACCGGTATTCAGCACGCTGCCGTTGTTGACCCAGGGGGTCGCGGTCTTACCCACGGAAGTCGGCAGGGATTCCTGCACCAGCATATCCCGGGTAACCTTGTAGTAGTAGTCGATGGAGCCGCCCAGGGTGCCCTTCAGCACCTCGATGTCGATACCGGCATTGAACTGGTCGGAGGTTTCCCACTTGAGTTCCGAATTGCCGAGCGTGGTCTGCGCATAGCCGTCGGCAATTCCGCCGTCGAAGGCATACCAGTATTTTCCGCTGTAACGGTCGGAGTAGGCATACAGGCCGATGTCCTGATTGCCGATGGAACCGTAGCCCGCGCGCAGCTTGAGTTTGTCAAGCCACTTGGCTCCCTGCATGAAATTCTCCTGCTCGATGTTCCAGCCCGCCGATACGGAATAGAAGGTACCCCAGCGGTGACCCGGGCTGAAGCGGGAAGAACCGTCTTCGCGGAGAATCGCGGAAACATAATACTTGCCCGCATAATTGTAGTTGACATTGGCGAAGAAGGAGAGCAGGGAAGAAGCGCTCTCGCCCTGGCTGGAGGTCAGCGTCCCCTCGCCCAGACCGATGTAGAGCAGGTCCGGATCTTCGGAGGCAAAATCCTCGTTGGCCGAAGAAAGCACGTTCTCGTGCGTATGGATGGCCTCAGCACCCACCATATAGTTCAGCGAATGCTCGCCGAAGGTCAGGTTATGGTTCAAGGTACTGTTGACCGTCCAACTGCTGTTTTCATTGTTGCGGACGGTCAGTCCGTTGGTTTCGTGGATACGGTTGTTGGTTCCCCAGGTCTTGTTGAACAGCCGGTAGGTATTGTAACGATAGTCCAGGCCCAGGGTCGTCTTCCAGAACAGGTTCTTGGTAAAGTTGATTACCACGTTGCCGGTGACCAACAGGGACTTGGTCTTGTTGGAACGGTCCGTGTAGGCGGTCAGTCCCTCGGGGGAATAACCGTCCCCGAAGAAGGAGTTGTAGGCGGCGTTGCCGTAGTACTCGCCGGGCATGTCCACGTAGTTGCCTTCCGCGTCAAAGACGGGAATCGCCGGGTTGCGGAAGAGGGCGTAGCGGACGACCGAACCACCCTCGTCGTTCTGGTAACCGTCGCCGGAACTGGCCAGCAGGCGGTTGTTCGAGAGGGAACCGCTCGCGTTCAGGTTCAGTTTGAGCCACTTCTTGGGCTGGGCGCTGACGCTGGCACGCAGACTGGCCTTGTTGTAGTCGGAATTCTTGATGATACCGTCCTGGCCGAAATAGGAACCGGACACCAGATACTGAATCGTGGAATTGCCGCCGCTGACGGACAGTTCGTGCTGATGGATGGGCGCGACGCGGAAGATCTCCTCGAGGTGGTTCACATTCGGAAAATCCCTCAGGTACTCGCCTTCGATGAGTTTACGGGGAATGGAGAGCGTCTTGTTGTCGTTCGTCGCCGCCTCGTTATAGATCTTGATGTATTCCTCGGTGTTCACCATCGCCGGCAGTTTGCCGTGGAACTGGACGCCCGCCTGCATATTGTAGGAAACCTTGGCGGAGCCTTCCTTGCCGCTCTTCGTGGTGATGAGCACGACACCGTTGGTCGCACGCGAACCGTAGATGGCCGCGGAAGAAGCGTCCTTCAGTACGGTGATGTTGTCGATATCGCCTGCCGCCAGGGTATTCAGCGCCCCTTCGACGGGAATGCCGTCGACGATGTAGAGCGGGTCGTTGCTCGAAGAAATGGAACTTGTACCGCGGATACGGACGGAAATGCCTGCACCGGGCGCACCCGTCTGCGAGGATACGTTCACACCGGCAATGCGGCCCTGCAGGGACTCCTGCACGGAGGAGACGGGCACCTTGGCCAGCTGCTCGCCGTCCACCTTGCTCACGGCACCGAGCACGTCGCGGCGCTTCATCGTGGTATAACCGACGACGACTACTTCGTCCAGGAATTCTGAATTCTCCTGAAGGACGACATCGACGACCGTCCGGCCTTCCACCGCTACGGTCACCCCCTTGAAGCCGATGCAGTCAAAAGAAAGCACGGCGTCGGCGGGAACGGACAGGGAATAGACCCCGTTGAGGTCCGTGATGGTGCCGGTGGTGGTTCCCTGCACCATAACGCTGGCGCCGATGACGGGTTCGCCCGTTCCGGCTTCCGTCACGGTTCCCTTCACTTCCACCTGGGCCAGGACGCTCAGGCTCAGCGACAGGGCTGCCAATACACTAAATAGCTTTTTCATAAGCGATGATCTCGTTATTTACAGTTAGATTTCCTTGGTTATCGCGGCAGATGCGGCTGCCGGCGGGCAATTCGACGACGATGGCCGAAGCGTCCGCTTCCAAACGGATGGGCGCATTCCCCTTCACCCCCCTGGCCAGATAAGTCCGGGAGACGATGTCGAACAGGTCCTTTTTCTCTTCTCCGACGGCATAGCCGACCGTTTTGGCTTCCGGGAAAGGATTGTACATCAGATAGACCGGGAAGGGCCGGGCGGCATAGAAGTCCGTGGCATTGCAGTTCAGGCGCAGGATGCCTTCCACATCCGTCGTTTCCACGATGGCCCCGAAGAGGCCGGTGGCCGAGGTGCTGTAGACGCTGAACATGCTCTCCGGCGGATTGGCGGGATTCCAGAGCGGACCGTCGCCCAGGGCGATGGGGTGCTTCCCCTTATGCTCTTCGCGCTGGTAGATGATATCTTCGTAGCGGAGCCCTTCGTAGGCAATGATGGAGTTCGTGTACTGCTGGTGGCCCGGAAGGCACTGCAGGGAATCCGGCAGCTGGTCCGGGAAGAAAAGACGGCAGTTGTTCACGTTATTGAGCATCCAGCGGCCGATGGAACGGGCGTACTGGGGCTCGTACTTCACCATCGGCACAAAAGGCCAGGCCACGTCGATGGAATTCATCAGGAAAGCGAAGCCGCCGCCGTCAATCAGGGAACCCTGGAGACCGCTGATTTCATAATCACCCCAACGGCCGGCCGTAATGCCCCAACCGGTGCGCCCGTCGGCGGCCTTGCAGCCTTCAAAGACCCAGTCCAGCATCTTGGCCGTATCGAAATGGCAGCCCTGCTCCGCGTTCAGGCGGGCGGCAGTGTAAATGCCGATGGGCAGCAGAATCTCATAGAAGCGGCTTTCCTTCTGGGCATCCAGGGCTTCCATAGCGGAAATGGCGTGGGCCAGATAGCGCGGATCGCCGTACTTCTGATAGGCACTGTAAAGCACCCAGGCGTGACCGCCCGCGGCGTCCTGCTGCTTGGGAATCCAGTTGTTGCAGCCCTGCATACGGGCATAATCGAAATAGGTGAAATCGTAATTGCCGGCAAGTACGGAATCGGCAGCGGCAAACTGTTCTGCGATGCTGCGCTGAATGGCATCCGCACCGTCCACATCGGGGAAGACCTCGCAGACCGCATAGTAGAGGACGTTGGGAAAGACGTCATACCACCAGTCGCGGCCATATCCGCCGCCCAGCAGAGCGACCTGCGGACAGGTATTGTTCATCACGATGTTCCAGCCGTTTTCCGTATTGAAATAGTTCTGGGCCATCTTGACGAAATTGTATCCGTGCTGGTTCGTCTTGTCGATACCGTTGAGCCCGGCGCCGAGCAGCGCGTGCAGGGTATTCAGGCTCTCGTGAAATTCACCGCCGTTCCTGTCAGGACCCTGGCGGGCATCCTTCATCGCGGTATAGAGGCCGAAGGTCTGCTGGTCGATATTCCGGCGCGCATTGTCCAGCCAGATGACCGGACCCGCAGGCAGCTGGGAATCAAAATCGAAGGCATAGGCGTCGAAATCCAGCGCTTTCTGCTTCCAGTCCAGGATATGGTAGGGCTGCGGGAAGGCCGCCATCTGCTCTACGCGGGGGATGACCGTCTGGGGAACGGCGGGACCGAAGTCCGGGGCCGCCGTACAGGCGATGACCAGCAGGCCGGCCATCAGGGAAATACGGGATGCTTTCATTCGGATGCCTTTTTATTGATGTGACGGGCCAGCGGGAGGGAGAGCAGCTGCAAGCCGCCGACCACGGGGAGGGCGAAGCGCAGGGCAAAATCCTCGGAAATGAACTTCGCCATCAGGATGAAAAGGATCATGCCGAAGGCGCGGCCGGCAAACAGCCCGAGTTCGTGACTCATAATATAGGTATACTCGGTGCGGTTCTCGATCTTGGATACCACGTCGATGGTTTTCATCATCGTCGGGAAGTAGGCGAGGTCGTACACCGGCTGGAAAATCACCTTGGCCAGGATAAAGACGATGACACCCACGCCGGAGAACAGGATGCCGTTGGCCAGCGTTCCGGCAAAGAAGACGAAGAGTCCGAAGCCGCAGATTTTCATCCGGTCTTCCGGCTTGGCCACGCGGCCCAGCACATAGACCATAATGGCGGTAATCGCGCCTCCGATACCCTGAATGAGCCCCAGCGAGCCTTCTCCGCCGATGAATTTCATAATGAGGATGGCGGGAGCCGTCACTAGGAAGCCCTGTACCATCCCCTTGAGGGAAGCAAGACAAAGCATCTTGTTCCAAAGCGAATGGAAACGCAGGTAAAAGAAATTCGTGTTCTCGGGAGAACGGAAGGTCCCGCGCGAAAGGGCCAGACAGGCACAGATGGAAATCAGGAGGGCGGCGACGGTGATGCATTTATAGCCGGTATTCACCGAGAAAGTCACGCCCAGGATTTCCTTCCCGTCGACCGTCGCCAGGAACGCCCCGACCACGATGGGGATGACGATATTCCACAGCGAAAAGAAGAAGGACTCGAAACCGAAGAAATAGTTTCGGTTGCTGTCGTCCGTGGCATACAGTGTCAGCAGGTAGCGGTTGGTCCAGAAAAAGCCGGTGGCCAGTCCGATCAGGAAACCGGTGGCGCAGAGCATCGGCAGCGTGACGCTGCGGATGAACATCATCACCATCAGGGCGACCGCCGAGATCAGGATACCGAAAGCATACAGTTGCTTGGACTTGAACCAGCGCAGCAGCAGGCCGTTGACCAGGGAGGTCATCACGACGCCCACATACATGCAGAGCTGGTACACGATGACCCAGGACGGGCTGCCGGTATTCCGCATAATGTACGCACCCGCAAAGATTTCGATGAGCGGGAGCACCATCGCAAACAGCAGGTTCGTCACCAGGATGGTACGGATGGCCTGGGGCTGCGATTTGAAGAAAGCGATTTCGCCTGCGCCTTTCATTATTTCTTTAAGGTATTAAGGATTTCACTGATGGACAGTTCCGCGCTGCAGATGACCTCGTCGGAAGCGCCGTAATAAATCTGGAGCGTGTCCTCGTCCTTGCGGATCAGGCCGTTGGTAAACACGACGTTTCCGAAGAAACCCGTCTGTTCGTAAGGGGCGATGGGCTCCATGATGGGTTCCTCGCTGCGGGCCAGCACTTTCGTAGGATCGTTCAGGTCCAGGAGCAGCGCACCCAGGCAATAGCGGTTCTCCTTGTTCGCGCCGTGATAAATCTCCAGCCAGCCCTCCTTGGTACGGACGGGAGCGGAACCGGCACCGACGCGGGCGCTGTCCCAACTGCCGGGGCGGGTGGTGGCGATGCACTTGTGCCGACCCCAGTGAATCCGGTCGGGAGACTCCGCCACCCAGATGTAATTGCCACCGAGTTCGGGGCTGCTGGGACGGTGGAAAGCATACCATTTGCCATTTACCTGCTCTTCGAAAAGGGCGCAATCCTTATTATGAGGGGGGAATATCATCCCTTCGCGTTCCAAAGTCTTGAAATCCCGCGTGTGGATCAGGCCGACACCTACCGCTACCGGGGAGACTTCCGTGAAACTGAGCCAATAACCGTCGTCCATCGTGGCCACGCGGCAGTCCTCAATCCCAAAGGACTCCTGGAAACCTTCGCCGAAGATGGGGCGGATGGCAGGGTCCTCGTAAAAATGCACGCCGTCCTCGCTGCAGACCGGGCGCAGGTAGGAAAGGGTCGTCAGATAGTAGGCTCCCTTATAGACGATGACACGGGGATCGCTGGCATCCAGCTGCGGGTCATCCTTGGCAAAACGCAGAACTTCGATCTGTCCCTTGTCGTTATATACCGGGAAACTGATAATGCCCTCTTCCTGTACGGGGCGCTCCGCCACACGCAGCAGCAGCCAGGTCTTGCCGTTCATCCGGAAGACGCCGGGGTTCAGCAGGCAGGTGATTTCCATACCGGGAATACAGGGCTTCAGGTCTGAAGGCCGCATCAGGGGGTTGTTCGGGTTTCTACGGGCGATGTCCATATCGATTGTGGTTTAGTGTCTGCACAAAGGTAGCCGATATACGCCCCCGGTAAGTAAACAATTCTTACAAAAGGGTACACATTTCTTACAGACACGCTGATTTTTGACTATCTTTGCGCGTAAACACGGTCTAAATGAACAGAATAGCACTACTTTCCTGCCTCCTGGCATTGTCCACTATTTTTACATCCGCCACGGCGGCAGAATACCGGATGCGCCATATCACCAACCGGGACGGACTGACGAATTCCTCCGTCAATATGATTTATACGGACCGGAGCGGCAGGGTCTGGTTCGGGACCTGGGACGGCCTGGACCGTTATGACGGCGACCATATCCGCTCCTTTTTCCCTACGGTCGGCGATTCCACGACGATTTCCAACAACATTATCCGGGATATGGCGCAATTGCCGGACGGGACTATCTGGGTAGCAACAGACCGGGGCATCGACTGCTACAACCCGGACACGGAAAGTTTTACCCGCTACTTCCAGAGCGCAGTGGAGAAGGCTCCGATTACGGAAAACAGTTTTCACCTGGCTCCGTCAGAGAATGGAGAAATTATCGCCATCGTGGACGGACACGGCATCTTTAGCTTCAGGGACGGCGTTTTTGTACGGACGGAACCACTGAACGCACGCCATATCCGCGAGGCCGCCGTGGATAAGGGAGGCCGCCTGTGGATGCTCACCAGCGATGGCGCCGTCCTGTGCGACAATGCCGTCCTCCTTACCGGCGCCCGTTTTCTGTTCTATGACGATTCCACGGACCAGATCTGGATACAGGATGGTAGCGGCTACCACGCGCTGGGCAGCCAGCGTCTCTACCGTCCCTGTCCCGGGGAACTGTCCTCCGCGGCGAGCGACGGAACCTATCATTATCTGGGGACAGACAAGGGCTTATACCGGCTGGACCTCTCCAAAGGAGACGCGGAATGCCTGCTCCCGGAAGTCCCGGTCCTCAGTGTCAATTGCGGCATCCAGGGCATCGTCTGGGTAGGGACAGACATGCACGGCGTATGGCAGTTGTCCCGGATTCCCTATGATTTCGGTGCCCAGACCGACGGCTTTGGCGGACACGCCGTACGCTGCTTCGTTCAACTGCCCTCCGGCCGGCTGGCCGTGGGGACCAAGGGCTCGGGCATCTTTCTCTTCTCCAGCGACACCCGGCTGGCCGGACGCCTGACAACCAGGGACGGACTCTTGCACAATTCCGTCTATTGTATGAAGGATGACAGGGATGTCATCTGGATCGGGAGCGACGGGGCCGGTCTCAACTACCAGGAAAAGCGCAACGGGCGCATCCGAAAACTACAAGTCCCCGATACCCTGCAACTCGCCTCCGTCTATGCCGTCGAGGTCCAGGGACGGGATACGCTCTGGGCCGGCACCGGCGGCCACGGGCTGTTCCGCCTGCGGCTGGACCGCAGCAAGGACCCCTTCCGGGTGACGGAGTGCGTGCATTATACACCGGAAATGCTGGGCAGCGGGATGGTGTACAGCCTGCTGCCCAGTTGGCACGGCTCTATGTTTGTCGGCACCCGCGGGGCGGGGCTCCAGATTGTCCGGAGGACGACAGGGGCATTGTCCCTGTTGAACAACGACACGGCTGACGACATCCTGTGCCTCGCCCGTGGCAGTGATGCCTCCCTCTGGGTGGGAACGAGTATGGGACTCTACCGATACGGGCAGAACTGGCAGGAAATGACCCGCTTTTCGATGGAGGACGGACTCCCCAGCAACACCATCCACGGCATCCTGGAAGACGGTAACGGGGAAATCTGGGTAAGTACCAACAACGGCATCGCCCGCATCCGGCCGGAAGACGGGCATATCGTCAGTTATGATGCGACGGACGGGCTGCAGGACAACGAGTTTTCGGACGGGGCCTTCTACCAGTACAGCGGATGGTTTTTCTTCGGCGGTATCCGGGGATTCAACGCCTTTGACCCGAAGGAAGTAGGCAAGGCCTCCTATATGCCGAATCTGGTATTGGATGCCCTGTACATCGACAACGAGCATAAACATCTGAAAACCCTCCTGCAAGAGGAAAAAGAAAGACCCACCCTGGTGCTGGACGCCGGCAACCGTTCCCTGAGTTTCCACTTCGTCCCCGTGGATTACCTGGGCGCCGGACGCTGCGAACTGGCTTACCGTATGCGGGGGATGTCCGAAGAGTGGCTCCGGCTCGGCAACTCACACGTGGTCGCCTTCTCCAATCTTCCTCCGGGCGAATTCACCCTGGAGGTGCGCAGTTCGAATGAAAATAAAGTATGGTCCGATGAAACTTTCTCCCTGAGAATCCATAAACTCGCCCCCTGGTGGCGGACGAACCTTGCCTTGTTCCTATATACCCTCGGAGGCCTGCTACTGATCCTCGCCGTCAGTCTCTTGGTCCAAGGCAGGATCAAGAGACACAGGACGGAAGCCGTCCACGAGGCCAAACTGGACTTCTTTACCAATATCGCTCACGAATTCTCCAATACCCTGACCCTCATTTACGGTCCCTGCCAGGCACTCCGGCAGTCGGAAAGGCTTTCCGGTACGGAGCAGCACTACCTGGGCAGCATCCTTTCCAATTCCGACCGTATGCGCAATATGATCCAGCAACTCATCAGTTTCCGAAAGGCGGAGACGGGACATCTGCGCATACGCATCGGCCGGGTGGATATGGTGGCCCTCATCGCCCAGGTCAGCGCCTATTTCCGCGATCAGATGGACCGCAATGGGGTCTTTTTCGAATTGCTTGCACCGCCTGAGGGCATCGTTTGGACCGCAGACGGCGACTCTATGGAAAAAATCGTCTTCAACCTGCTCTCCAACGCGGTAAAATATACACCGGAGCACGAAAAGATCCAGATTGTCCTGGAAAAAGGAGAATATGCACTTAAAATGACGGTCACCAATACCGGGGTCGGCATTCCGCTGGAGCGTCAGGCCGTCCTGTTCGACCGCTATGAAGTCCTCAGCCGTTTTGAAAAAGCCCTCTCCAAGGGGCGCATCAGCAACGGTATCGGTCTTTCCCTCTGCAAATCCCTTGTGGAACTGCATAAAGGGACGATAGACATTGACAGCGACGGAACGCATTATACCCGTTTCCGCCTGGAACTGCCATTACTGCCGGTGGAGACGGAGGATGTCTACACCCCCGCCCAGGAACTATTCTCCCCTGCCGCAGAACCGGAAGCCCGGGAAGAAGCCGCAGAGGAAGAAACCCACGCCCGGGAAAGCGTCCTCGTGGTGGATGACGATCCGGAAATCCGGCACTTCATCCGCAAAACGCTGGAACCGCATTTCAGGGTAAGGGAGGCCGGGAACGGACGCGAAGCCCTCGTTTCCCTCGAACAGGAGATGCCGAGCGTCATCCTTTCGGACCTGATGATGCCGGAAATGGACGGCGCAGCCCTGCTGAAAGCGCTGCGCGCAAATTCGCGTACGCGTCATATCCCCTTCATCCTGCTCTCCGGAAAAGGGACGGACAAAACGCCGATAGAAGCCATGGAAAACGGTGCGGACGCTTATCTGGACAAGCCCTTCCATCCGGGGCACCTGCTGGCCCGCATCCACCGGCTGCTCGCCCGAGATGCGGAGGTCATCGCCTACAGCCGCTCTGCGCAAGCGTCCGTCGAGCAGTTTGCCGGAAAAGAGATGAAAAAATCCGACAGGGACCTTCTACAGTCCATTACGGAAGTCATGGTGAACCGGCTGGACGACGAATCCCTTTCCGGCGCCGATGTCGCAACCGCCCTCTCCATCAGCGAAATGCAACTCTACCGCAAACTCAAGGCCCTGGCGGGAATGACACCCACCGAGTATCTGCGTAACCTGCGGCTCGAACGCGCGGCGGGAATGCTGCGCTCCGGGAATAAAACCGTACAGGAAATCATGTACAGTTGCGGTTTCGTAAGCAAAACCTATTTTTTCAGGGAATTTGCCAAACGCTACGGCTGCTCTCCTGGCGCTTACCGGCGGGAAGCCGGGTTGAAGCACAGATAAGTGATGTTCATCCCCTTGGCGAGAAACATCTTTTCGTAGAAGGTCTGCACTTCATAGAGCCAGGGGGCATAGCGATGAGGCTCGCCATAGAGGTCTTCCGTCCGGGCGAGGACCTCCAGGCCCTGCTCCCGGCACACATCCAGGGTATAACGGTGC
>JAEEJZ010000026.1 GCA_016282145.1 Bacteroidales bacterium
ACAAGGCGCAGCTCCGCACCGGCGGCACCGTCACCATCAAGGGAAAGTATTCCTTCTTCGAGACCAACAAGCAGGATCAGATGAAGGAAGGCGAAATCTCCGCCGTCACCGCCCCTGATATGACGAATATCCAGACCAAGACCGTCAAGGAGTTCATCGAGGGCGCCGATATCTATACCCTGTACCGCCTGAGCGGCAAGGTGACCGGCGATGTGGATGCCACCTACGGCAGCTTTGACCTGAAGGATGCTTCCGGCCAGACCATCAAGGTCTATTCCGGCATCAACCTGACCGATTACAAGGACAAACTCAAGAACTATTACGATGTCACCCTTGTCGGGGCTTATCAGCTCTACACCAGCGGTACTACCTCCACGCACGAGGTCGTCGATGCGCAGATCGAGAGTTATTCCGCGGCGGAACCTCCCGTCGTGACCGGAACGGTTTCCGATGCGATCGCACAGGAAGACGGAGCCCTGGTCACCGTAAACGGAGCCCTCGTGACCGCCGTCACCACCAAGGGCTTCATCATCACCGACGGGACCAGCAACGCCTATGTGTACATGGAAAAGGAGCACGATGTCCAGATTGGTGACCAGTTGACTGTGAAGGCCACCAAGGCGACGTACAACGACCTCCCTGAACTGAAGACTCCTGAATATGAAATCGTTTCCAGGGGTGCTGCCGTCACTTATCCTGAAGCGGTGGATATCACGGCTGGTTTTGATAACTATTCTTCCACGGCGGCTTCCTATATCAGTTTCACCGGTACCTTGAGTATCAGCAAGGGAAGCAACACCACCTATTACAACCTGGCTGTTCCCGGAGCAAAATTGCAGGGCAGCATTTCCCTGCCGGTTGCCGCCTTCGGTCTGGATGGGATGGAAGGCAAGATGATCAAAGTGACCGGTTATTACGGCGGTCTTGCCTCCTCCAAGTATCATAACATCATTGCCGTTGCGGTGGAACTTTCCGATATGCCCTTCCTTACCGTGGACAAGACGGCCATCACGGTTGCTGCGACGGCGCAGACTGCCGATTTTACCATCGGCGGGAATGTCAACTGGACGGTCAGTTGCGACGATACGGCGATTACTGCTGATCCGATTTCCGGTAGCGGAGAGACGATAGTGACGCTTTCCTTCCCGGAGAACACCGATACGGAGAATGCCAAGATTTATAACGTGAAGGTCAGCACCGAGGAAGAAGCCCCGGTCAAGGAATTCACGGTGGTCCTTACCCAGAAGAAAGCCTCTTCGGGCGGCGACACTGCTACCTATACCTTGGATTTCTCCAGCGCGACCGAGAATCCGGTGAACGACTATGTCTCTACCTGGAAGGCTACCTGCGATGACTTCACCTGGACGCTCGTCAATTTCAACAACTACAAGAACGGCTGGGACTTTGTCCGCTGCGGCAGGAAGAACAATGATTCCGTGGCGTCCATCACCACGGACGCCGTTATGCCGGAGGCCATCGAGAAGGTCGTCATCACTTTCGACGCCTTCGAAGCCTCCCTGGTGAACTCCGTCAAGCTGATGGTGGATACCGCGGCCGACTTCTCTTCCGCTGCCTGCCAGACCATCAATGTGACCGGAGCAGCCGGAACCGTGACGGTGGATATTCCCGCTCCTGCTGCAAATGGCTATTACAAACTCGAAGTGGGTTGTAAGTCCGGCTCCAAGAACGGCTTCATCCAGATCAGCAAGGTGGTCTATACCAATGAATAAGTTTTAGATGACAAGAAAACTGCTGTTTCTGGTAGCGGCGCTGTTCGCCGCAATGTCGACTCCCTCCTGCACCGGCCCCGGCGGCTCGGTGCAGGAGACGCTTTCGCTCAGCATTCCCCGTCTCCGGGTCAGCAACATTGCGGATGCCCAGTTCATTACGGTGATTGCCGATGAGGCCTGGACCCTCGACATCGACTGGGGCGGGGCCGAGCCCTGGGGGGAACTCAGTGCCAGCAGCGGAATGGGCAGCAGGAAGGGGATCACTTTCAATTGGACTAAAAATTCCGGAAGCAGCGAGCGCAGCGCCCGGATTACCCTTACGGGAAAGACCCGGTCCGTTTCGCAGACTTTCGTGCAGGAGGCGATGCCTTCCTCACCGGTCCAGCCGGACTTTCCCACCACCCTCCAGCCGGATACCCCCGGCAAGTGGCTGGAACTGCCGGCCCTGGACAGGAGTGACTGTTGCTTCTTTACCCATTCCATGACGCAGGGGAGTTACAGGGGAAGGAACTATTCCTTCTATCTGGCTCCGAAGGCGCGCATTGCCCTCTGGGTGGCTTATCCGCTGAACAAGGGCCTGAACGGGAGCGGTTCCCGTTCCGAAGAATGGGCGCTGGATCCCAAGGTCCCCGAGCAGTACCAGTCGGTGGTTTACAGCGGGTACAAGTCGAGCGGCTACGACCGCGGGCACCAGCTGCCTTCGGCGGACCGGCTCGGCTACGGCATCAACGAGACTACTTTCTACGGGACCAACATCACGCCTCAGCTCAGCAGTTTCAACCAGAAGATCTGGGCCAATCTGGAAGGGATGGTCCGCAGCTGGTCGTCCCAGTTCGATACGCTCTATGTAGTGACCGGTGCGGATATCACAGGTGCTACCGAGGTCGCCTACGACAATAACTACAAGGAAATCACCGTCCCTACGGGTTATTACAAGGTGCTGCTCGGTTACAAAAAAAACAGCACGATCGGTATCACCAACACGACCGGCGGTTATACCGGCATCGCTTTCTATCTCGAACACAAAACCGGTTATCCCAATACCAAGGATGCCATTTTCCAGCAGTCGATG
>JAEEJZ010000027.1 GCA_016282145.1 Bacteroidales bacterium
GTGACTCCTACAGGACTCAAACCTGTAACCTTCTGATCCGTAGTCAGATGCTCTATTCAATTGAGCTAAGGAGCCATTCGCCGGCGAACCGGCTCATCTGCTTTTACTCGGCAGTTTCCTCTTTCACAAAGTTGCGCTTGGCCTCTTTGATGCGCGCCTTCTTACCCGTCAGGTTGCGGAGATAGAAGATACGTGCGCGACGGACCTTACCCACCTTGTTCAGTTCGATAGAATCGATGAAAGGAGACTCGTAAGGGAAAATCCTCTCGACACCGACACCGCCGGAAACCTTGCGGATGGTGAACGTCTTGGTGAACGGAGTAGCGCCGCTGATCTGGATGACCACGCCGCGGAACTTCTGGAGACGGTCCTTGTCGCCTTCCTTGATCCTGTAGGTCACGGTGATGGTATCACCGGCCTTGAACTGAGGATAACTAGCAGTTTTGTTCTGGGAGAACGAATTCTCCACCAATTTCATCAAATCCATATTCTGAATCAGTTATAAACAAGCAGCATCGCTAAAACCATAAAACCAAAACTGCGAGAGGCTGCCGTTTTTCGGACTGCAAAGATAGTAATTATTTTTTCTTTGCAAACACTTTTCCTTAAAAAACTTCTATGCGAGATGCTTGGTCATCGTCAGGATATTGCAGCCGTCCTCATAGCGATAGGAAATCCCGTCCATCATCTGCTTGCAGAGGAAGATGCCCAGTCCGCCGATCTGCCGTTCCTCCGCCGAGGCGGTAATGTCCGGATCCTCCTTTTCCAGCGGATTGAAACGCATACCCGCGTCCTTGATCATAATGGTCAGCACGACGCCCGACGCATCCAGTTCCGTCCCCACTTCCAGCCAGCCCAGGCCGCCCTCATACGCATAATTCACGACATTCTCCACCGCTTCCTCCACGGACAGGCGGATCTTGAAAGAGAGTTCCGGGTTGTCGGGAATATCCGGAGAAGCCATCACGAAATCCACGATTTCCGCGCACTTGCTGAAGATGGGCTCAAATCTTTTAAACATGCAGAAGAAATTTAAAGTCCACAAAGTTAAGGAATATTCAGCGACATTGCAACGATATATGCGGTCGACCACGCGGCCTGCAGGTTAAATCCTCCCGTAATCGCGTCGATATCAAGCACTTCTCCGGCAAAATAAAGCCCGGGAAAGCGTTTGGATTCCAAGTGCTGCGCCGATACCTCCGACAGCGCCACTCCCCCGCAGGTCACGAACTCCTCGCGATGCGGATACTTCCCCGCCATCTCGCAGGGAAAAGCGGTCAGCGTCAGGCAAAGCCGGTTCAGGGCCGCCGCGGACAGTTCCTTCCAGCGCACTTGCGTGCCGATGCCGGCTTTCGCGAGCAACACTTCCCAGAGCCGGTGCGGTAGCGCTTCGATACGGGCATTCGCGCAGGTCTTGAGCGGATGCTCCCGCTGCAGGGCCTCCAGCATCGTGCGGCACTCCTGCTGCGACAGGTCCAGCCAGTTCACGCAAAGCGGGCAGCGATAGGCGCATTCCGGCAAAGCGCGCGCCGCATAGGAGGATAGTTTGAGCGCGGCAGGTCCGCTGAAGCCCCAGTGCGTAAGCAGCAGGATGCCCGAAGCAGAGAAGCGGGTACCGGGAATCGAAAGCCGCGCCTGCTCCACCACCACCCCGGACAGGGCGGTAAGCGCCGGATCGGCGATGCTGAAAGTAAAGAGCGAAGGCAGCGGAGGGACGATTTCGAGCCCCAGCGGCTCCAGGAACGCCAGAAAATCGCGGCGGACGCTGCCGCCCGCGGTGACGACGACCTTGTCTGCATCGACCGTAAAATCACTGCCGGAAATCCGGAAGCCCCCGTCGGGAAGCGCTTCAATCCGCCGCACGGCGCTCCGGCATCGCAATTCCACCCTGCTCCCCTGCTGCATCGCCCGCGAAAGCGTACGCACGATTTGCCCCGCATCCTGCGAAACGGGGAAATAGCAGCCGTCCTCCTGCAGGGTAAACTGCACCCCCTGCGCTTCAAACCAGGCAAGCGTCTGCCCGGGAGAAAAGGCACGCAGCGCCCGCCGCATCAGGGCAGCGCCGCGCGGATAGGCCTCATCGACCGATTTGAGCAGGGCAAAGGAATTGGTAAGATTGCAGCGTCCGCCGCCGGTCAGCGCGAGTTTCTTCATCGGCGCAGGGCCCGCCTCCAGCAACAGCACATCGGCTTGCGGAAAGCGCTGCTTCAGCACCGCGGCGCAAAAGCAACCCGCCGCTCCGGCCCCTATAATGACGATACGCACGACGCAATTTTTTTCAAATGTAGGAATAATATTATATTTTTGTATTTGAAACCACTTGGCCTATGAAAAAAATCCTTGTTCCCTTCGCGCTGTTCTGCGTGCTGTGCTGCTCTTCCTGCAACCGCCGGAACGCCTCGCTGGAATCCTTGATCATGGCCACCGTCAGCGATTCCGTGCAGGTCTTTCCCGAGGCCCTTACGCCCGAAGACGGAGTCAGCGCCAACGCCTTCATCTGCCTGGAAATTCCCCAGAAAGGACTGCGCGGGAAAGCACTGCGCAAGATCCGCAAGAGCATCGTCAGCGAAGCGCTCGGAGAAGAATATGCCGATATGAACTGCGCCGATGCTGTATCCGCCTGCCTGGGCGCCTATGCGCAGAACTACCTGAGCGACGCGCGCGAAATCGCCGGCGGCGATGATACCCAGGCGCTGCTGCACACGCTGAATTACGCACGGGAAATCAACGGAGAGGTCGTTTCGCTGCAGGACGGCATCCTCGCCTACCGCATTTCCACCTACGACTATGCCGGCGGCACGCAAGGCTCCTACGATGAGCGGCAGCTCCATTTCCTTGCCGCGGACGGCACGCTCCTGAAGATTGAAGACGAAAAAAATTGAAATTAAATTTGGAGAATTCCGACGAATAATCTACCTTTGCAGTCCCTAAAAGCAACGGAAGACTCGTTAGCTCAGTTGGTAGAGCATCACACTTTTAATGTGGGGGTCTCGGGTTCGAGCCCCGAACGAGTCACCAGAAAGACGAACAAGAGTCTGCACCCCTAGCTCAGCTGGTAGAGCAACTGACTCTTAATCAGTGGGTCTAGGGTTCGAATCCCTAGGGGTGCACATCAAAAGCCTCCGCGATAAACGGAGGCTTTTTTTATTCCTCTCCCCCGTCCTCCTCGGGGGCCGAAGCGTCACGCAGGGCCGCCGAGGGTTTCAGCATCGGAATCTTATGCTCCGAGAGCGGAATCGTGCGCCAGGTACCGTCGGGCTCCAGCACGACTTTGCTGCGCTCCGAGGGCGACAGCACATCCCCGCTCCGCGTCACGTAGGCCCAGCGGCCGCCGCCCAGCAGCACGACCAGCGAATCGCCGGCAGCGAAAGCCAGGGTATCGGGCACGCGGATGCGCGTCCACTCCGTATCAAAGGGCAGCGCGGCCACGGTATCCGCCGGCTGGGGCGTCAGGAAATCGGGCAGGATGCGCCGGGTCCCCAGGAAACGCGTACGATAATAGGTCTCGCTGTAGCGGTTGACCTGCACCCCGCCCTTCAGGGCGATATGCACGAAGGAAAAATCATTTCCGGTACTGTCCGCTTCGATAAAGATGCCCACGTGGCCGATCCGCTTGGGATTGCGCCGGGCACCGAAGATCAGCAGGTCGCCCTTCTGCATATCCGTAAAAGTACCTTCGACGGCACGGCCCTCCTGCGCCTGCAATACGGCGGAACGGGGCAGTTCAATACCGATCTTGCGGAAAATATGCCGCGTAAAGGCCGAACAGTCATAACGGTGCGGACCCGTGGCGCCATAGCGGTAGGGCGTTCCCTTGAGCGCTATCGCCTCCTCGATGAGCCGGTCCGCCATCTCCGCCGTCCCCAGGACCAGCGAATCCTCCTGCGCCCGGGCGGATAACGCCAGGACGGACAATATAATATATAGGAGTAAACGCTTCATCGGTAATCAATCCTGAAAATATCCACGGCGTTCCCGCCGGAGCCGCTGCGCCCCTGCGAGGTAGAGTAAAGCCGCCGGCCATCCGGCGATATATCCAGCCCTACGGGGTAGGAATCCGCATCGAGCGCACCCAGCAACTGCATCGCCTTCGCATCCACCACCGCAATCTTGCTCGCAAAATTGCAGGCCACGAAAAGATATTTTCCGTCCGGCGATGCGACCAGCGTCCGCGCTCCCGCGGGCACCTTGCAGGAAGTCCAGCCGGAAGTGGCCAGGACCTTCTTCCCGGAAGCGCGAAGTTCCTCCGCGGCCTCTTCCAGCGCAGAGAGCGGCAGGCTCTGCACATAGCCCTTTCCGTTGATGGTCAGGTAAACCCGGTCCGCACTGAGCATCAGATGGCGGATATTGGGCATCATCCCCGTCAGCCGCCCCAGGTAACTGTCCTGCTCCAGGTCGATCACGGCAATCCCGCCGCCACCGCCCATACAGGAGACGAAAAGGTACTTCCCGTCCGGGCTGAAGAGTGTCCCGCGCAGGCAATAGCCGCTGTTCACGTCGCGGTTGACCGTCGTCCCTTCGGGAAAACTCAGCGGCAACTGGTAGTCGATGATATGGCAGGAACGGTAGCGCCAGTCCTCCGGGCGCGCGGACGAAATATCCATCAGACCAACGGTATTGTCCCCCCAGTGCGTGACGGCGACCGTGCCTCCGTCCGGAGAGCAGGCGATCATCTTGGGCAGCGGCCCCGTCTCAAAGAGCCGGACAATCGTATCCGCCTGCGTATCGATCACCGCCAGGGCGGAAGGCTCAACCGCATTGCGGTCGTAATCCCGCCGGTAATAGGGCACCCAGAGATAGGCGCCGCCGTGCGAGAAGCAACTCTCGACGGGTTTTCCGAAAAAGCAGTCCGCCCGAGGCCGTTCCCGCTTGAAAGGGAAGAATCCGCTGCGGGGTGCCCAGAGCGCCGCGTGCGTCTCGTCGAAGCGATGCCGGATGACTCCGCATTTCTCGCCGCTGGCCGCATCGTAGGCCACCGTCCGCATCCCCTCGAGGGAATTGACATAGTATTTGCTGCCGTCAGGACTGACTTTCACCGACTTCGGCGAAAGCACATCTGCATCCCGCGACTCCGCGGGCCCGCCCTTATAGCAATGCTTCCGGGCGATGAAAGTAAGGGAAATCCCCTCGGTCCGCAGACGCGTCACCCCCTCGCGCGGATGCACCACGGCGGGGGTATTTTCCTCCGGCAAAGGGGAAAACGAAGCGGCAAGCAGCCCTATGAGCAGCCATCGGATCATTCAGGCAGCAGCACCGAATGCGCGTACTCGAACAGACCGGGCTCGTACCAATAGTTCACGCAAAGGTAAATCATATGCAGCGCGGCGAACGGCTGCACGCGCTTCTCCGCTTCGGCAAGGGCCTCGGGCGTATCGGCGCCGAAGTATTCGCGGGCGAAGACGTCCCAGATCTGCGACATCTGCGCATTTCCCATATGGAAAAGATGCTGCACGCGCTCCTCCGGATTGAGTTTCGAAAGGAAGTACCACATACCGATGTCCAGCATCGGGTTGCCGTAACTGAAGTCCGAAAGGTCGATCCACATATCGCCGCGCGGGCTGGAAATCACATTGCTGATCTGCAAATCGCCGTGCAGGCAGGTGGTCGCCTTCGGAACGGAGTCGATGAACGCAAAGATCCGGGCTTTCTCCGCATCGCTGAGACGGTCGCAACGGGCCACGACACCGCGGTACACGTCCGTACGGTCCGGGAAAATCGAGGTATCGCAAGGCGTGGAATGCAACTGCTTGCACATCGCCGCGAAGCGCATGGTAATCTCCTCCAGGCGCTCGGGCTCCTCGGAAATGATGCGCGAGAAGGAGCGTTTGCCGGGGATGCGCTCAAAATCGAGGGCATTGCTCTGCCCGTCGGAATAGAGCGTGCCGACCAGGGGCGTGGGGAGCCCGAAAAGCATCACCGCACGCGCCATCGCCTTCTCCTGCGCCACCATACGCGCCGGGAAGTGCGGGCCATAGACCTTGATCATCGCATCGCCGTCCTCGCTGTTATAGGCTTTGGAAAGGAAACTCTCGCCAAAGACCTCGTACTTGGACATATCGAGCGACTTGGGCTTCCGGCTGACGCTCACGATGCAACTGACGCCCGTATCCTCGAACTTCTCCGCGACGGCATCGGGAGCGTTGACGATGGCAAAGCGCTTGCCCGCGCGACGCGCGTCCAGGAAGCAGCGAAGGGCTGCGAAGTTGATGTCGGTTACATCGGAAAAATCGAAATCGATATGGGAACTTTCTATGGCAGAAAGTAAGGCTTCAGCCTCTTGTGCGCCGATCTTGCCGGCAGGTTTTTGTACTTTTTCAGGCATTGTTTCAGTATTAGGGTGAGCCAAGGTAAGAAAAATATGGCAGATTTGAAAAAGCTTTTTTACTTTTAAAGGAATTGACGGTCTAAAGACAGGATGCAAGAGAGAGACGAGCGAATACTGGAAGCCCTCAGGGAGGACGAATCGCGCGGCATGGCCCTTTTGATGGAGACCTACGCCGAGCCGGTGTACTGGCACGTGCGCCGTCTGCTGGTCCGGCACGAGGATGCCCAGGACGCCGTACAGGAGGCGTTCATCCGCATCTACAAGGCCATCGGCGGGTTCCGCCGGGAGAGCGCGCTGTCCACCTGGGTCTATCGCATCGCCACCAATGAAGCGTTGCGCTCGCTCCGGAGCCGCCGGGAAAGCGTTCCGCTGGACGGGAGCGGCATCTTCGAGCAGCAGGCGGACTTCTGGACCGACTGGTCCGACCGGGACGCGGTGCGGCTGCAGAAAGCCATCCTCTCGCTCCCCCGCAAACAGCAACTGGCCTTCAACCTGCGCTGGTACGACGAGATGGATTACGAGGAGATTGCCCGCATCACGGGGATGAGCGCCGGAGCCGCCAAAGCCAACTACCACTTTGCCAAGGATAAAATCATTCAATATATCAAGGAAAATGACTGAACTGGAAAAAATCGGCAAGAAGATGCCCTACACCCTGCCGGAGGGAAGTCTCGAAGCGATGCAGCAGCGCGTCCTTGCCTCGCGTCCCGCACGTCGGCCGCTATGGAAGCGCTGGTGGGGCTGGGCCCTTGCGGGCGTTGCCGCACTCGCCCTCGCCTTTAGCCTGCACCTCAGCCTGTCCACCCCCGATCCGTACGCGGACCTGGTGGCGGCGTTCGAGGCCCTGGACAGCGCCGATCAGGAATTCCTGCTCGACTGCTACGAAATTGAAAATTATTAGTCCGCGGATTTTACTTTTGGAAGAAAGCCCGGTCTAAAAGAACGAATGATTACTTTAAAAACACCGCATTATGAAAACGAAACTCTTTATCGCAGCGATGGCCCTTTTGGGTACGCTGACCCTTGGCGCCCAGCCCCGTCAGGGCGGAAACGAGAATCCGGAAGACCGTCAGGCCAAGCGCGAGAACATGGCCCGTATGCAGGCGTTCAAGATCGCCGACAACCTGGCCTTCGACGAATCCACTACCACCAAGTTTACCGATGTCTATCTCGCCTGCCAGAAAGAGATCTGGGCGCTCGGCCCTGCCAAAGACAAGAGCGCGATGGAAGACGGACACATTTCGGAAGTCGAGGCGGAAGCCGCCATCAAGGCCCAGTTCGAGCGCAGCCAGAATATCCTGGACATCCGCAAGAAGTACTACAAGGAGTACTGCAAGTTCCTTAGCCAGAAGCAGATCCTGCGGGTTTACCAGCTCGAGAAGCAGATGCGCAACAACATGGCCAACAAGAAAGGCAAAGGCGGCCCGAAAGGCAATGGGGGTCCGATGCCCGGCCAGAAGCCCGGAAGGGATTAGCCTCGCTTCGCGAGCCTTTTCCCTGGCTCTTCGAGAGCAATCCAGATGCAAACGCGTGGCTACTGCCACGCTGTTTTTTTGTCGGGGGCTGCGATTGCAAGCGAGCTTGCAGGCAGCCCCTGACAAAAAAACGCCGCACATCAGTGCGGCGTTTGCTTTGGATTGCATTGCGCGGAGAGACAGGGATTCGAACCCTGGATACCCTTTGGGGGTACACGCGCTTTCCAGACGCGCCTCTTCAGCCACTCGAGCATCTCTCCGTTAAGGGACTGCAAAGATAATCAATAATTGCGATTTTGCAAAAAAGTCATAAAGAAAGCCTCCCGGAGGGTCCGGAAGGCTTTCTTTAAAAAGAGGTCAACTGAAATTAATCAATAGAATCAACAACTGTAGGAAGGACGTCGTTTACGATGGTATATTTACTTCCGGAGCCTACACAATGCTGAGCCGAAATATTTGAACTGCTGATGGATACCTTCGAGCCCGTCGCATAGGATAAAGTACCCTCCTTAACAAAGCAGTTCGTGAACGTGACAGTCACTGCATTTTGAGCGACATGACACATGAGCGCTGAACGGCCGTCATTTTTGCCTGCGGCTTGAACATGATTGCTGACTTTGCAGTTTTCCAGTTCGATAGTGCCTGCAGGGACATATCCAAGGATACCGCCTGTATAAGCGAACGGGGATGAGGACTGGGAGACGATTTTCGCTGTAGACTTCAGGTTCGAAACCTTGCTGGCCGTGCACAAACCAACCACACCGCCACAAATATTACGGTGATAGTTATCGCCAACCTGAGAAATACCACCTGCCAGATAAGGACGAATGTCAGAAGCTGTACAGACACAACCGTCAGGATTGTTCTCCGTATATGCTACAACGCCGCCGATGCAGCAACGAAGTGCAGCATAAATACGGATAGTTCCCGAGTTGGAGCAATTGGTGAAGGTCTTTCCGGCTATTGTGTACCATGCGCTGCCCAAACTTTCGCTTGTTCCAGCTCCCATACCGGCAATACCGGCGAAGCATGACCAGTACTTGGGTTTAGCTTCACTATCTGCTACTGCCAAATCACCGGCAGAATCCTTCGTATATACCCATCCTGAATTGGTGCACCCGGTTATTGTTTGTTCTCCAGATGCAGTCCAGCCACCGATGATACCGCCACCGAATACCTGGCCGGTCTGAGTAATTGCAAGACTTGTGAATTTGATATCACTTGCATTGTAGGTATAGTCTAAGGATGATGTGACGGAACTCATACCAAGGATTCCACCAACATAGACCTTATTTTTGGTATGATTCCTGATCTCAATGTCATCGTAATCCGTTTCACTGTCAGGGACCAGGCTCTTGCAATAGTTAAAGTTGGAAGGAGCATTGTCAGAATATCCACAGATACCTCCGACGGCAACATCCAAGGTAGCGGAGTCTTCAACGAGTAGTCCTTGGTTATAATTATACTCTGAAGAAGTACCTGTAAGCGTATTCGCACCATTGGCAACGCCAATCAAACCGCCTACGCAGGCTGTGCCGCTTGCAGCGGTATTGTTGGTAACGGTAGCATGGTTCTGACAGACGGAAAGGGTACAGCCAGAGATACTGCCGACCAAACCGCCCAGGGCCAGATCGCCGTCAACCTCAGATACAGAAGATGTTACAGATCCCTTCGAGATACAACCAGTCAGCGTTGCATCGGCAGCAGACTGCGCGAGAATGCCAACGTTGTTCATCGCCTCGGTAATATTCAGCGTGGAATTCAGGGTAAGATTGCTGACTGTACCCGTAAACTGCGCGAAGAGAGGCTTGGTAAGACCGCTTATGGTGTGATTGTTACCATTGACGATTCCATCAAATTCAGCAATGGGATAAAGACCGGCAATCTCATCGAGCTGGGAAGCGGTAAGATTGATATCCGTCATCAAATCACCCTGAACGGTCTTCCCAGGCTCACAGGCGGTCAAGAAGTCCTTGAAGGTAGCGAAATCATTAATCTCGATATGCGTATCAATCGCACCCTTGTCTTTCAAACTAACGATGGAAACTACAACGTCGCTGATATAGCAGCGGTTCTTTGCATTCTCCAGGGAACCGATAAGGAGATGGTAGTCCGACTCCACTTTACTAATTGTAACGGACTTCGTTTCCCAATTCTTCACAGAGGAGATTCCCAGGCCATGTCCATCGGAAAGTGAAGCGCCTGTGTATTTCCGGAAGGTGTTAACGGAAGTATCATCCGTGTCATTCAGCGTAAGGTCTTTCTCGGCGAATACGGCGACATCATTTGTGCTGGACTCATACTTACAAGCTGTCACGGTGACTTCGATAGT
This sequence comes from Bacteroidales bacterium, assembly GCA_016282145.1. GTDB lineage: Bacteria > Bacteroidota > Bacteroidia > Bacteroidales > UBA932 > Cryptobacteroides. Next base: position 10,133 of record JAEEJZ010000027.1, read on the forward strand.
GGCAATCTTTCCGGCAGGAATACCGGAAAGGGCAGGCGTCACAATGTGGGTCCGACCGCTGGAAGTAGCTAAGCGCAGATAGCCGGCTCCATAGTAACAGGAACTGCCCCCGAAGAAACCCCAGCCTTTGGAAAGGCGGCTACTGCCAAGATCCCAACCGGCACCAAAGATACGGTCTCCATAAGGGTCATAACCAACCAAATCCCTGACAAACGACCCATCGGGATTATTACCTGAAAGGACAACAGGGAGCACTTTACTTGAAGGAACAAAACCGGCAGCTTTGGCAATTTCATCCGGTCCGGCACCAATCTCGCTGAAGTCTTCGGCAAGAATCACGTCGCCCACGGTGGCATCCGTAACGGTCGTGGCATCCACGACGGTGAATGCCTCGGTCGTTGCGCTGACCGGGTCGGAGACCTTACCGTTTTCCGTATCCGTCACCTTGAACCAATACTGCGTAGAAGGCTGCAGGCCTCCAAATACGAAGCAAGGGCTCTTGCCGTTCCAGCGCTCGGCATCTGCCGTGGATTCAAAAGATACGACAAGGTCGGTACAAGCGACATCCCTGTAAAGGGCGTAGGTGTAAGGCTTGGCAATGTCCTCAGCGGCAGAAGCCCCTTCGTGGGTCCAACTGAAGGTTGCGGTACTGGAAGACACGCTCTTGAGGCTGGCCACAAGGCCCGGTTCTTCAAGGGCCTTGATGGTAACCACTATATCGCTGCAATAGAAACGAGTTTCTCCCGTCTCGAGGGAACCGATAACCAGCTGGCAATCGGAATCCACACCGGAAATGGTGACGGACTTGGTTTCCCATTCCTGGACGGAAGTAACACCAAGGACGTGACCGTCTTCGAGTGACGCTCCCGTGTATTTCTTGTGGTTTGGACTATTTGGATCTTCGGTGGTATTCATCTTAAGACCTTTCTCCACAAAGACGGCAACATCATTTGTGCTCGACTTGTACTTGCAGGTGGTCATGGTGACTTCGATAGTAGCAACCTTACCGGCGGGAATACCGGAAAGTGCGGGCGTCACAATATGGGTGCGGCCCGAACCGGAAGACACGCGCAGGAATCCATTCTGATAATAGGTAGAACTGTTTCCAAAGAATCCCCAGCCATTGTCCAGTCGGCTGCCGCTGATATCCCAACCGGCACCAAAGATACGGTCTCCGACATAATCGTATTTGACAAATGAGCCTTTGGGTTTTACGCCGGAAGGAACGGTCATAACCTTGGGAGAAGGCATGAAGCCTGCCGCGACGGCAAAATCATCCGAGCCCCAGGCAATTTCGCTGAAGTCCTCAGCAAGAATCACGTCGCCCACGGCGGCACCGGTAACTGAGGTAGCATCCACCACGGTGAAGGCATCCGTCGTAGCGCTTACGGGATTGGAGAGTTCACCACTTTCGGTATCCTCTACCTGGAACCAATACTCGGTATCAGGATTCAGGCCACCGAAGACAAAGCAAGGCTGCTTCCCGGACCAACAAGGATTCGGCTCATAACCAACTACCTCTTCTTCCTCAACTATTTCTTTAAGGCCAATCTCGTGAGAAACGACAAGATTCTCGCAATTCTCATCGCTGTAAAGAGCTATTCTATATGGCTTGGCAATGTCTTCGTCAACAGAACCACCGTAAGTCCAGGTAAAGGTTGCGGTACTGGATGAAACTTCCTTGGCACTTGCGATAAGATCACCAAAATCATTCAGGGCTTTGATGGTAACCTTAATATCGCTGATGTTCATACGGGCATTGTTTTCCTTGATATCCTTATGCGCACCAAAGGCCAGACGGTCGCCCTTGACAACACCGTTCAGGGTTACCGTGAAGGTATTCCAGGCCGTCTCGGCCGGCAAGGTGATGTTCGCAATGTTGGATGACAAATCCAGGCTCTTATTCGTCCCACCACTTACCAGGTCGGTGTAGTCACCTGCAGGCTGGACGGCTATGATGGCCTTGTCAGTGGCCCAGGAATCGCTGGATTCGCTGTAATAACGGCAGACGGTCACCTCCACCTCGAGGGTAGCTATTTTGCCTTCAGGAATGTTGTCCAGTGCCGGAGTAACCAGATGGGTAACCTTCTTGCTGCCCACCAGTTTGATATAACCCGGATGGATGTACATATGCGGGTTGGCACCTTGCGCCCAGTGCGCCAGACGGCTAAATGCCAGCGGTCCGGTCTGGGAAGAAAGTTGCTTTTCCCCGACAGTTTCGGCAGCGTGATAACGGTCAACGTCCACAGTAGTAAACGAATATTGCTGAACTTCTGCGGTAGGGAACCAACCGGCGCCCATACCAATCATATCGCAATCCCAGCAGAGTTCGCTGAAGTCTTCGGCGAGAATGACATCACCCTGTTCGGCCGGTGTAGAAGTCACCTCGACAATCTCAAAGGCCGCGGTCGTGACCGGCAGAACATTGCTTTCCGCGCTTTGTCCTACATTGATGACCTTCACGTAATAGGTCGTACCGGCATCCAGGCCGCTGATGCAGAAGCGGGGAGCAATCCCGCTCCAGCAGTCGTCACCTGCAGGCACGGCATAACTGTTTACCAGGGTGCCGCAATCCGCATCGGCATACACGGAAATCGTATATGCAGCTTCAGGAGCATTGTCCCAGCAAATCACCGCCGTGGAACTCGTAATGCCCTCCGCAGTGATAGTGATACCGTAAGAAGGCGTATAAGCCAGGGCGGCGGGAGAATACATCTTGCCGGCAGTGAGGGCCGACTGGAGCGTTGCAGTCTTGCTCATAAAGCCGCCATCGGTATCGAAGGCTTCCACCTTCACCGTTCCGCTCAAGCCGGCGGGCACGCAGATAAAGAACTCCGCGGGCAGTTTCACCGGCGCGCTCGTCACCATCTCGACAAAATTGTAGGCAGTCACCGGAGTGAAGGTTTCGAAATCGGTGGTAAAAGTACCGCTCAGGGCTGCATCGTCTGCACCGGTGAGCCGGACCTTGCTGATGGAAGCCGTTCCGGTCAGGCTCAGGTGGAACACGCTGACGCAGGGAGAGAGTACGACCAGGCTCGCATCCGTGCTCTTGCCACCCATCACGAATGCCATAGGGTCATACGAACCTTCGACATATTCCTGAACAGGTGTGAACAGAAGCGTCGCGCTGCCCGTCTCATAATCGGAAAGGGCAGCGGCGGGATAAGCCGCATAGTAAGGCGCAGTGAGAGCGCCTTCGAAAGAAAAATCGGCGCTGGCCTTGCCGTCAGCCTCTGCACCCAGGGCCTCGGAAACAACACCGTTGACGCTGATCTGGTCACCGGCCTTCCAGTAGTTGGGCCAGGATGCGCCGTCCTTCTCGCCGAGGGCGGTTTTGGACTGGGCGATGCTGGCGCTGATAATCGTGGTTACGGAGTCCGCACCAGAGTATTCCTTGGAACAGGAAGCAGTTACGAGGATGCCAAGTACTGCTGCAGAAAGGAGGAAAATCTTTTTCATAAGGCAATACTTTTTAATCATCCCACACGATTGTGTCGGTGTCTTCCACCAGTGGATCGAGCGTGGTGCTCGCACACAGGACAAGGGCCTCCATATCGAACATGAGTTCGCATTCAGGCACGGTGTAAGTTGGTTTTGTAAACATATGGGGAATATATTATTGAAGTTCTACAATTTGGATGGTCATATCGCTGAGGATCATCATATTGGAGTTATCCTCCGGTTTCGCATTTTCAGCGGTCGGGCCAAAGGCAATCCGATCGCCCTTCACTACCCCCTCGATGGTCACTTCAAAGGTCTCAAGGTTGGTGATGCCTCCATTGAAAGTGATGGTCTTGACATTGGTCTCCAGGTCAAGTCCGTTTTTATTGGTCTGGGTACCGGAAGAAATCTCATTGTACGTCTTGCCGCGCTGGACGGCCAGTACGGCCTCTCCACCGGATTGCTTTCCGGCAGCGTGCAGCGTGATCTTCAGCGTAGCCGTCATACCTTCCGGGATATTTTCCAACTTCGGAGTCATGATGTGGGTACCATAACCCTTTGTACTGAGGAAGAGATATCCCGGACCGATATAGATTCGCGCAGTGGCACCCTGCGCCCACTTGGCGAAGCGGACTCCGGATTCCTTCTTAGCCACGGTCTGTGCCGTAAGGCTTCGTTGCGCATACTGCCCCGTAGTGGCGACGAAAACGGCCGCCTCACGATACATAAAGCTCTTCTTCGTGTCGGCATTATAGGTGACGCTGGAGGTGGCGACATCAAAGCCGGCCGCCATACTGAGTTCATCCGCACCCCAGCAGAGCTGGCCGAAGTCTTCGGCAAGGATGACGGCCCCTGCGGCAGCGGGCTCGGAAGACACCATAACAATATTGAACGGTTCCGTCGTCGCAGGAATCACGGCGGATTCCTTTTCTTCGCCCAGCGTGGTGTCCGTCACCTTGAACCAGTACGTAGTCGCAGGCGTAAGTCCACTGAAGACAAACTTGGGTTGACGGCCACTCCAGCATGCGTTGGAGGCGGGAATGCTATAGGAGAGTTCAAGATCCGTGCAGTCCGCATCCTTATACAGGCAGATGGTGTACGGTCTCGCGATGTCTGCGGTTACCCCGCTACCTTCCGTCCAGGTAAAACTCAGGGTGGAAGAGGAAGCCGCCGCAAACTGCGCCTTGATAGGATAGGACTTCTCAATTCTGAATTCGGCAATCGGAATCACGCGGGGATCTCCGATCGTGCTGGCATTGAGGATGGTAGAAACCTGCTCAACCGAACCGGTTACGAGCGTATAAACACCATCCTTCTTCTCAAGCGAGAAGTCTTCAAAATTGCTCAAGGCAAGGTTGATTCCATCAGCGGGAATCGGCATAGAAGCGGCATCGCCCTGATACAGCAACTCGAAGGGATAGCTTTCGGATGCCTCTACGAGGATAGGGAGTCCTGCGAGCTGATATTCGCCGTTCATCCTGATTCCGTTCAGCAGGCTGCTCCTGACCGGGATCATGGTACCGAGGCCGTCTTCCGTGACGACCTTGACAAGGGACTGCGCATCATACACGAAAGCGACATCCGCAGCTTCCTGTGCGCCAAGCGTCAAAAGGCCGTCTTCACCGATGGTAGCTACTGCGGGATCTTCCACGCTCCAGGTGAAACGGTGGCCTTCATCACCGTCGGAGGTGACGGCTTTCAAGAAGGTCTTCATACCGGGATAACCATAAATGGCCTCGACGGGCTGCCCAAACTCATCCGTCACCTTTACGCGGTAACGGACTTCTGGATTCACGCTCACCAGACAGGCGGCTTTCTGGTATCCGTCAGCGGAGGTGGCGACCACATAGGTTACGCCTTCCGCCTTTCCGGTAATGACGCCGTCATTGACTCTGGCATAGGTCGAGTCCAGCACGCTCCAGCTTACGCCCATCTTCAGGGATTCGGGCAGTACGGTTGCGGTGATTGCAACGGTCTCTCCGACCTGCAGATCGACCCTGTCCCTGCTGAGCACGACACTGGTCGCGCCCTCGCTCCCGCCGCCGTTATCGGTGCAGGCGGTAAAAAGCGCCGGCAGGAGCAGCATTGCTATAGTGATGATTTTTTTCATAGTTTACTTGTTGTAGCGGACTGCAAAATAGTCCATAGTGTTGTAGCCGCTGTTGTTGGCGATGGTGCTGTCGTCATAGGAATCCACCGATTTCGCCGCCGCTTTGTTGTTGCGCGGCATCAGGCGGATGCTTACCAGTTCGTGGCCAAGGATCTCGGTCGGGAGCGGGAAGTCATATACGCGGGTCCCCAGGGTCTGCCAGTCGTTCTGGGATGCCCAGATGGCGACATCGGGAACTGTGAATTCAGCGATATCAATCCACTCGCTGTCGCTTGAAGCGGAGGTATCATAGGTGGTCAGCGAGTACTGGGCCTTCCAGTAGCGCGGAGAACGGGCGCTCTGGGAATTGTTGTACATCGCAAACTGCATCGAAACCCGGTCGGAAACAATGCCTTCGGTACTGAAGACCACCAGCCAGCAGTAGCCCCTGCTGTTTGAGGAATCCCACCAGTACTTGTTGGACCAGCTGAGCTTGAGATTGTCCTTGAACCAGCCCTTTCCGTCCGTATTCTGCGCATCTTCCGTGTGGTTGTCCACCCAGGGCTGATAGATGCCGCCTTCGTCCAGCTCGATTCCGGCGCCTTCCTTATACTTGTTCTTCTTCTTGCTTCCGCACTCGCCGATGTAGAAGTAGGTCGGGGAGAAGTTGCTCACCGCTCCGTAGGTATGGCAGAGTTCACCGTTGCCCTTGGTGGCCAGGATGGCATCGTCAAGGAGCGTTTCATCCCATTCTCCCGGGAACTTGGCGTAGCGGAACTCGGTAATCAGGCCGGAGAAGTTATCCGCAAAGTCCGGTTTGAGGTCGATTTCCTCGCGAACAAGGTGGCGGAGCTGGTAGCGGCCGATATTGCCGTCCTTCTCGAAACGCTTATAAGTCTCGTGAACCACGATACCGGTAATGTCACCGCTGCCGTAAGGAAGCGTCTCGCCGTTGCGGCGGTACGGGCAGGTCATATTGGTGAACATATACATACTGCCACCCTCGATGTCACGGATCAGGATGGGGTACTTAGCCAGGCGGTTATAGCCGCAGGCTGAAGTATATCCCTCATTCACCGGGGTGAACGGTCCCTTGCGCATCGCTATCTCGCAGTTCTTGATCGTTACGAGAGTATTGAGGTCATTGTCCGTCAGTTCATTGATACTCTTTTCCTTCCAGGGCATGGTGGCTGTGCCGTCCGAACTGGTAAGGATGTCGTTGGAGCTCACGCCTTCGATGGTATAGCAAACCGGCTCGCTATCGGATCTTTTCACCACGGCACCGCCTATACCCAGCGTGACACGGCTGTAACGCGTGAACTCATTTGCATACTCGTTACGTGCAATGAGCCGGAAGCCGTACTGCCCGTCGGCGCTCTCCAGATAGGAGGTACGAGCGGTCAGGGTATAGTCAATCACACCGGTCCCCTGCTTGTAGTCTTCCACAATCGCGTCCCCGGCATTGCCGCCTTCGGTCGTACTGACGATATAGCCCTCGACAAGGGCGTCGTCGGGCAGGGTGTACCCGCTGACGGTCGCAACACTGCGCAACTGCTCAGGAGTGAATACGGTGCCGATATTATTGTCTGCACGTGCCTGCACTACAGTGACCATCCGGGTCTGCAGGATATCCCAACCATCTTTATAAGAGAGCGCAATGTCGCCGCGGCGCATATAGACTTTATCCGGATTGTCAGTCGTCTTGAAGCTCAGTCTGCTCGGCGAGAGCTGACAGTCCGTAATCCAATCTTCGGCACCGGAGACACGCACCTGCGTCGTAATCCGCTCCAAAGGGATATTGATGTCAGTAGCAACGGTGTTTGCTTCGGTGCTGCCGTTCAAGACCAGGACGGAACCGTCAAGGATGTCGACTTTTTCTTCAACGGCACCATACTGGAATACAGAAACGGTATCCTTGCGGGTATCCGAAAAGAACAGGAGATCGGCCCGGCGCTGGAACCCGTCGTTCTTCAACACTTTGACGGACATTGAACCGTCTTCCGCCCCGTACTCACTGGTAGACAGCCAAAGCCATTCTTCATCCGAAGGATCAATCAAGGTAATATCCCCTTTCTTGTTGGAGAGGTAATCAATCGTGACCTCTCCCCCCTCCTCGCCGACATAATAAGCATGTTCCGGCATTCCCAGTTCATCGGGGGCAAACACATCGAAATGAGTCCGGTCACAGGACAGGAAGGACAACAGGGCAAGGGAAACTGCTGTAAGTATCGTAAATCTTTTCATAAGCTATTTGATCTGGACAACAGTGACGGTATTGGAATAAACGGAATCTCCTTCTGTAGAATCCATGCTTCCCGCATCCGTGTGGGTAAGTTTCATATTTGCCATGCGGACCGCCCCCGTGGTGTTGGGAGCGACCTCGACGACCACCTGGTCCGCCTCCACGCTCTTGAGAGTAATCCAGGGGCTTTCGGGCTCCTGTCCTTCAGGATAGGTAAGCGTGAGGTACATTTCATCCAAGTTATAAATGAGGTTCGTGTTGAACGCGATGGTTTCCGTCTTCCCCTCCGCCGGAACGGAGAGGGATGAAACACCCAGTTTCATCACACACTCGGAATCGGAGAAGTACCCTTGTTGATACATATTCAACGTACGGGTCTGGTCTCCGGCCTTGAACACCAGGATCACGCGGCGCGCGCGACCGTAGTTGACTTCATAGTCAAAAACCAGGTAGCCGGACTTATAACCGTTAAAACGGTCGATGGAGGCCCAGGAGACTTCCCGGTCCAATTCCACGGTCCAGGAAGTATTCGAGAATACCGCGACCTGGGTGCTTCCGCCGCTGGCAGGAAGAACATTATATTTCGAAAGGAGCCCCAGCGTCTGGTCGTATTCGGCCTTCGGGCTGCAGGCGACCGCAGCAAGAAGGACTGTGACGTATAGAATAAACTTCTTCATATCCCTTAATCAGTAAGATTGTACTTTTCGTATTCCGGATTCGAGAGGATGCGGCCGGTACGCTGGCACTGCACATCCGGAATCGGGTAATACTCATGGCACGGCCGGATATTGGCCTGGACGTTACTATAGAGATTATAGGCACGGACCTGGTCGTACCAGATACCCCAGCGTACCAGGTCATATTTACGACCCCATTCGCCGAAGAGCTCGCGGGCACGCTCGTCGCGGATTTCCCCGCGCAGTTTCACCTCGCCCACGAAGGGGTACGGCGCCAGCTCAGCACGCTCGCGGACACGGTTGAGATAATCTACAGACTTGGTATAATTCCCCTTTTCACACCAGGCCTCGGCGAGCAGCAGAAGGGCATCGGCGTAGCGGAAAATCTTGTAGTTGTTACTATCCCTGTTCCGATACACATTGAAGCACCAGAACTTATGTCCCATCCAGGTGGTAGAGAAGTTCACGCCATGCCAACTCGTCGCCAGATTATACTCCCGGCGAATATCTCCGGCGCCGCTGGGGAAGATTGTGGTCTTCGTATAATTGGTAGGCTTCAGCGGCCGATATGAGACCGCATTTTCTCCGACCTCCGGAATAGGGACACCGTCGAACACGCCATTTGGATCATTTGTGGTCTTAAAGGGCAGCACGATGGCGCTGATGGCCAGATTGCTGGGCGGTGCATAGTCAATACCGCCTTCCTCGTACTCGTGATTGATTTCAAAGATGGATTCCGGCGTATGCTTGTTGCGGAAGCAGACATCCGAGTAAGGATACTGGTTCAGGTCTCCATACATATCCTCCAGATGCTCGCAGGCGTAGATGACAGTGTCCCAGTCCTTGTTCCAGGCGGCCATCTTGGCAATCATCATCCAGCCCATTGCCGCACCGCAGTAGTTGTACTCCTGGTCACAGGTGCGGACCTGCGGAAGGGTAGGCACATAGAGTTTGAGCTCATCGATGAGGGTCTGGCGTGTCGTCACGGCACTCATCCGCCCCAGTTTGGCAATGCGGAGCATATCCTCCTCGGACTCGACGTAGTCTTCATAGAAGGGCACATCCCCAAAGGTGCAAGTCAGCAGATAATAATAATAGGAGAGGAGGATGCGAACCTCTACGGCATAAGGCGATTTATCGCTCTCCGGGAGCGGGGAACGGTCGATGCCCGCAAGGGTGCTAAGGCAGTAACGAATCCCCTGCCAGCTTTTCTCCCAGACATGGGCACCGGCCCCGGGGCGTGCGGGATTTATATCCATCTTGGCATCCGGCTGGGCGGAGCCGTCCGTCGACGCCAAATCGGTGGTACCTTCGATGCCCTCATATAAACGAAGATCGTGAATCGGGTTCAGCGGATCGTAGCAACCGTTGAGGGCCGCGCGGATCTGTGGCTTGGTCTTAAAGAACGCATACGGGCTGACGATGTCATTGGGGTTCTCATTGAGACAGGACTCCATCGCAAACGCCGCTGCGATAAGAGATATAAGGGTGAAAAACTTTTTCATACGGCGCACTAATATTTCAGTTGGACGGAGAACACGACACGCATGGGCTTGGGATAGTACGAATTGTCATATCCGTTGGTCCCGCCGGAAGAGACATCCGGGTCAAAGCCGTTGTAACTGCTGAGCAGATAGAGGTTCTCTCCGGAGCAGGAAAGTTCCAGCTCGCGCAGAATCTTGCTCTTGATGTTGAAGCGGTAGCCCAGGCTCACGGTCTTCAGACGGAGATACGAAGCATCGTGGACCATGAACGAACTCGGGAGCGCGTTGCCATCAAAGACGCCTGCACGGGGAAGGTTGGAAGTGGGATTCTTCTCAGGGTGCCAGGCGTTGACCATATAGGCATACTGGTTGGTACGGCGCGATCCGGCCATATAGAATTCCGAGTAATTGAACACCTTGCCGCCTACGCAGTAGGAGAAGAAGATGCCCAGCGAGAAGCCCTTGATGCGGAAGGTGTTCTGCAAACCGCCGGAAATCACCGGGTCCGGGGAGCCGAGGAACACGATATCCCGGGAGTCCAGCGTACCGTCGTGATTCTGGTCAATGAAAACCGGATAACCGAGTTTCGTGGTGCTCTGGTCGTTGGCAAGGGAGCGGGTAATCTTGTTCCGGTTGATTTCTTCCTGGTTGTGCCAGACACCGGCGTACTGGAAGCCCCAGAAGGAATTCACAGGATAACCTACCCGGTAACCGATGTTCATGTAACCTCCGGTAGGAGCGTTCCTGGACGAAACCTCGGATTCTGCACCGATATCGTTGACAATCGAGGAGGCGTGGGAAATCGTGAAGGAAGTCGTCCAGGCGAAGTTACGCTTTACGATGTTACGGGAATTCAAGGTCATTTCGAGACCCTGACTCGTCGTACGGCCGATATTCTGGTAATTCGTGTCATAACCAGTGTGCTGCGGCTTCTTCACGGTGAGAAGCAGGTCGGTCGTAACCGCCCGGTAAGCCTCGAACTCCAGGGAGAGCCGGTTGTTCAGTACGGCAAAGTCCAGTGCTATATTCCCCTCTGTCGTGGTCTCCCAGGTCAGGTTGGGGGATGCGATGCGGGCCTGCCAGTACTCCTGGCTGTATTTCCCACCGAAGGGGTAACCGCCGGAACCGGAATCCAGCCGGGCCATGGAACGGTAGGCCTGGTTGAGGTCGTTACCGGACTGGCCGAGACTGACTTTAAGGGAGAGGTCGTCCAGCCAGTTGACCCCCTTGAGCCAGGGCTCGTTAGAAATGACCCACTTAATGGCGCCGGAGGGGAAGAAACCCCACTTATGGTTGGCGGCAAAGTTCGAAGCGGCATCCGCCCGACCGGTGAAAGTAAAGTAATACCGATGCTTATAGTTGTAATTGGCGCGGAGGAAGAAGGCCAGCTTATCCTTAGCGACATAACCGGTGCTGACTCCGTAACTTTCCTTGTTCGCCACCGCACCCATATTGTTCCACTTCATGGCATCCACCAAATAACCTTCACCATCTACCGTAAGGGTGTGGCTGGTGAAATGCTTGAACGTCTGACCGAGCGTGGCATCGACGTGGTGGCCTTTCTTATCCCTGGAGAACTCGAGCGTATTCTCGACGTAGAGACTCTGCTCGCCGTAATTCTGCCGGTAGGCATAACCGCCCATCGCCTCGGTATGGGAAGGCAGGGAGGACGGAGAGTATTTGTAGCGCTGACGGTCGAAGTAGTAATAGCTGAACTTTGTCTTGAACTTGAGCAGCCTTGCCAGCTTGATATTGGCACCGGCGGTTGCGGTGAGCATGCTGCGGTCGGTATTGTCCACGTTCTCGTTCAGACGGACGACGGCGTTGTCCTGGATGGGGGAACCGTTGCTCAAGGGATTGTAAGAATCTTTAGGCTGGATGAGCGGAGACATATATATGGCCGCATAATAGATACCGCCGGCACCGATGGCCGTCAGGAAATTGTCCTGCAGACGGTACTGGTAGCGAAGGTTGGCATAGAGCGTCAGCCACTTGAACACATTGTTGGAGAGGTTCAGCGTGGCGGTAATATTCTGCTTACCGCTCTTCTTGATAATACCTTGCTCATCGCTATAACCCAGGGCGGCATAGAACTTCTGCTTACCCTGGAAGCCGTTGATAGAAATCCAGTGGTGCTGGTACGGAGCAATCCGGCTCACATCCTTGACCCAGTCGGTTCCCGGGCCGTTGGTGAACGGAGTTTTTACCGACATGTTGCTGATTGGCGTGTAATTGTTGATGCTGCCGCTCGTTCCGCTGTGCTGGACGTATTCGTTACGATAAATACCGTACTGTTCAGCGTCCATCAGGTCGAGATTGCGGGGCAGCATCGAGAAACCGGCGCTGGACTTGAAGGTGATGGCGATGTTCTGGCTAGGGCCGGAGGAATCCGTGCTGCCCTTGGTGGTGATGATGATGACACCGTTCGCGCCGCGAGCACCGTAGATAGCGGTGGAGGAAGCATCCTTTAAGATCGAGATAGCCTCGATATCAGCGGGGTTGACATCGCTGAGAGAGGTGCCTTCATCCATCATAACGCCGTCAATCACAATGAGCGGGTCATTGGACGCGGTGATGGAACGGGAACCGCGGATACGGATGACGGCATCCGAACCAGGCTCACCGTCCGTACTGGTAACAACCATACCGGCGACACGGCCCTGCAGGGCCTGGTCTACGGAAAGGACCGGTTCGTCACGGATCTCAGACATCTTCACGTTAGTCACGGAACCGGTCAGGTCGGCCTGCTTTACGGCGCCGTAGCCGATGACCACGACATCTTCCAGCCGCTGGCTGGCATCGGGCTGCAGGGTCACGTCATAAGAGGTTTTGCCCTTGACAGGGAACACCGACTCTGTAAAGCCCAGGAAATGCACGGAGATGTAATCCCCGTCCTTGCATTCAACCGTGTAACGGCCGGAAACGTCCGTCGTCGCGGAAGAAATGACGTTGCCCTTGGGGCTGCCACTTTTCACGACCACGATGGCACCGGGCAAGGATTCAGTATTATTGTCGCGCACGATACCGCTTACCTTGCGGGTCTGTGCGAACGCAGGAACGAGCGCAAAGAGCGCCAGTAATATAAGAAGTAACTTTTTCATATCCAATCTGCTCCTTCATCATCATCATAGGCGTAGTCATCGTCGTACAGAATGCTGAAGTCGGCCGGCGTAACCTGATAGGCCGCAAGGTTGTCGATGTGGACGAATACCCTGTCGTCGTTGGCTGTACTGAAAATAAATTTCGTCTGGGAACTCAAATGACCGTCATTCCCGACGATGAGCAGATAATGGAGATTGCTCTTGTCAGCGGCGGTCCCCAGCGGCACGTTTACCCGGAAGGTGGCAAGACGGGTGTCATAGAACTGGCCGCCGGAGACAGTGATGTCCAGCGTGATGTTCTTGCTGAGGAACTCATTGTCGGTCTCCGCCCAGGCATTGAAGGAGATATAATCGAAATAGTCCTTGCTGAGCTTCGAATACTCCTGGGTGGTAAAGGTCTCCCTGCCCGTGATGGTCACCATCTGGCCGGGTTCACCGGAGAAATCATCGATGAAGCGCAGCGGATAACCCTGGCGGACGGTCAGGAATTTTCCCAGCGACTGGGGAGGGCAGGAGAAACTGAGCTTCCCGCTGCGACTGTCCAGTGAATTGAGGTCCAGGATGGATTCGGCATCGTAGGTTACTACGGTGTGACCGGGTTCGATCTCATCCACCCGGGTGATCTTGAACCAATCCGGTGTGGAAGCGTCCTGGGTCACCATGTACTTCCACTGGAGGTCGACGTTGGACAAGATGTGGATCTTTCCATCCTGGACTCCGCCAAACGGAATCTGGATGTTATCCACGGTCTTGTCTGCCGAGGTTTCGTACACCTTGATGTACTCGCTCCGTTCCGGGCGTTGAGGTTCGTCATTCAAACTGCAAGCGCAGAGAATGGCAGACAGGGACGCCCACAAGAGAATTAAATTACTTTTTTTCATATGAATGATTACTTCATTTTTGAAATCTTGAAATCCGCGATGATGGGATAGTGGTCGGACGGAATATAGAAGGTAGAGACGCCGGAATGCTCCCGGGTCGTGTACTTGTCAGGCTGGGCATAGACATTGGAGCAGGCGTTCAGCATCGCCTTGGAGACATACATATAGTCGATGCGCAGATTGCCGCAGGAAGGCATAAACACATCCGGATAACTCTCCGACACCAGGTCGAAGAAGGGAGAATGGAATATCATATAGTCCTGCGTCGTAAAGCCCAGCGACGCATTGTTCCATTTGTACTTGTAATTGTCCTTGCGGCTGTAAGAGTTGTAGTCCCCCGCCATCAGCCACAATTCCTTGTCCGGATTTTTCGTGGTGCGGACGGTGCCGTTCAGAATGCAGGTCAGCTCCTTGACGCGGTGTTTCTCTCCCTCATACCTCTCCGCACTGGCAGCACGCTGGTCGTGGGGGACGCCGTAGCCGAATTTACCGTGCTTGAGGTGGACCGTCACGATATTGAGCGGCTTTTGCGCACCTTCCACGTGCACCTGATACCAGCCGCTGTAGTTCACGACGACGGAATCAGGCTTGCTGCCCTTGACAATCTTGATGCTGTCGATGGGGAAACGCGAAGTGACCGCGTCGGGATAATTCGTCAAACCGAAAGGCGTGGAAGTAGAAGGGCGCCGGGGAACGACAAAATGGTACTGGTGTCCCCAACGGGCACAGAGTTCACCCCAGTGGGCTGGCAAGTAACGCTCTTCGTTGGGCATATGGGTGTGGGTGCCGTCGTAGTAAATCGTGGCTGCCTCACAGAAAACACAGATGTCCGGATCCCACTCTTTCATCCATTCCACAAACTTGTCGTAATTGTCCGGCTGACCGGCCCACATCCCGTTCTGGATATTCCAGTACAGCACACGGAGCGTCTGCTTGCTGTTGTGGGACGGCTTCTTTTGCGCCGCCACATCTGTAGCAGCAGCAATGGTCAGAAGGAAGACCAAAGCAAAAGTTTTGAAGAAGATTTTCTCAAAGCGCATAATCATAAAATCTACAAGCACAAATATAAAAATAAAATCCGGAGCGAAAAGGGCTCCGGACTGAATAAGGAAACACAATCAGCGTTAGGGAAATGCTTATCTCCTGAATATCAACTAAATAAATAAATTTAATAACTATATCCGGGAAATAGTTTACGCCCTAAAACTCAACAAATACAAAGGAATCAGGCTGCAGGGAAAGGAAGAGCGTACCGTCCGGCTGCAGGGCCACGGGATACTCGGTATACATACTGAAGGGGTCGGTGAGGTGGCAGCGCACCCGCTCGTCAAACTTCCCTTCACTGAGGCGCAGCGTCACGTCAAGAGAAGCCGTAATGTTGTTATCCATCACATAGCGGCTGACCAGGATGCCCAGCGCTCCGGCAGCATTACGGGCGGCTGTCACACGCACGTCGGGGATGTCGCATTCCGCCTTGACCTGTGTTCCCAGAGTCTTGAGTTTACCCCAGGCATAGATGGCCCAGTAACCCCAGATGGGCATATCGCTCACCGGGTCGAACAGGCCGTTGAACGTGCACGGACGCCAGTCGTAGTACATCATCATATCGGTAGGGCAATTCTGGCCCTCCTGCATCGAAGCGCAGACAAAGGCCGCGGCCTTGGCACTGGGAAGCGTACGCATCGAATAGGGATAGTCGTCCGTCCAGCTCTTGATATAGTTCCACTCGTTCAGGAAAGACTCGGTCTTTTCATAGCCGTACTTGTCCAGAAGGGCACGCACCTGATAGGAATAGTCGACATAGACCGTCGGATCCGCCTCATAGATGTGCCAGGCAAAGAAGTCCAGGGGCACTCCCCTGCGCTGCATCTCGGAAAGCAGGCGCTCATACCACACCGGTACGGTCCGTCCGCCGGGATCCGTCCCGGACATGGCGGGACCGCCGATACGCAGCCCCGGGAAGCAGCCTTTCAGGTGCTTCACCGCGACCTCGAAGAAGTCGTAGAACTGCTCGGGAGAACCGGCCCAGCAGCGCGGGTCCACCTTCCATTTGTCGTTGTCCCATTCCAGGTTGGGTTCGTTCCAGATTTCCCAGTACTGGATGTTGTAATGGAAGCCGTCCGCCCAGCCTTCGTTGTAGTGGCGGATGATATGCTCGGCAATCACCGCCCACTTCTTGTTGTCGGTAGGCGGATAGATGTTGTACTTCTTGAGGGGCTGGTTCTCGATGCTCTGTCCCAGACGGTAGAACACCTCCACACCGGCATCCTGGATGCTCTTGACATAGCGGTCCGTCAGCGTGAAGTCATAGGACTCCGGCTTATTGGGATTCTTGGAGAAATCCGGGAAAATCATGGATATATCCACCACGTGCTCGCCGTAGGCACCGGAGCCGGCCGCATCGTGATTGCGGGAATAGCCCACGTTGGCCGCCCGGAAATAGCCGGTGGTCCCGGTATAGACCTGTTCCGCGTTGTTGATGCGCGGACCGTTGTTCACGGCGTTCATACGCTTGATGGGACCGAGTTCTACATCGGGCGATACTGTAATCTGCGCCCAAAGGCCGGCGCTCACGACAAGCAGCGCCAGGGAGGAAACAAGGATTCTTTTCATCTTATTTAAGCAATACACTCTTTTCACGCTTTACAAACTGGATGGGAATACCGGAAGGGTCACGCATCATTGCACCGTCGAAGCCCGGAGCCTTCTCGTGCACGACAAGGGTAGCACCGGCTTTCGTAAGCCGCTCTATGTCCGCGTCCACATCCTTGGAAGTAAAGCCGAAATGCAGGGTCAGCGGATCCATGGAAGCATAATCCGGAGCGACGGGCTGCGTCTTGGCGCGATACATTTCGATAGCCACGCGGCCGCTCGCATCCACGATGAAGGTCGTATGCGTCTCATCGTCTTTCTGACGGGTCATGGTGAAACCCAGATTGTCGCACCACCACTTGGCGGTAGCAACGGGATCCGCCACGTCGATGGCAGGATGCTCCAGGACAAAGCCATTGGGATTGACAAGCTCATCACCCTTCGGGGCGCATCCGAAGAAAGCAGCAAGGGAAGCAAGAGTAAACATAATTTTTTTCATACTATTAAAGGTTTATTGATTATCAGTTGAGAAAGGGCGAAGCACGGTCACAAAGCGCTGCACACCGGATTCCGGCGTACGGTCAAGGTCCAGGCGGATGACGGGACGCAAGCACTTTTCGTGCATGGCCTCGCTGTACCAGTCCCGGTCGATGCTGAGGCGCGAACCTTCCGGACCCATAATAGAAATACACAGTCCGGCATCACCGTCCCTGTAAATATATTCACCGGGCGCCGTCTCGGTCAGGATACCGCCGCCCAGGCCGTTCCGGAGCGTCAGGCGGCCGGTTGCGGGCCCGCTGACTTCATCCTCCACGACGATGTATGCCTCATCCACAAAACGGATGCGGCGGCGGCGCGTCAGGCCCTCATAGGCCTCGTGCTCCACGCAAAGCGACTGCTCCCTCCCCTCCGGCTGCCATTCCAGCACCCGGGGCTGCGGGTCGTCGTAATCGCGGTCGTCGAGGGTCAGGGCATTGTGCCGAGCCGTAGCCTTGAAATAGGCACGCTGGCGCTCAATTTCCTCGTCGCCGGAATAAGTATAGGCACCTGCATCCGGCATCAGTTTCTTTCCATAAGCCCAGAGTTCGAAGGTGCCGAAGTCGGGCTGGGCGTGCCACATACCGCGCTTCGTCGCCTTGACGGGCATGATTATGCTCTCCGCTGCCCTCCCGTTGCGGAAGGTATAGAAACCGGTATCGGGATGGCCTGAGGATTGGGACGAGGGCTCCACGCGGGCATCACAGTACCCGTTTACATCTTCCAGCAGCTCCGATGTCGCCAGGTCATCGTAGCGGCGGGCATCGCTGAAACAGGGATGCGTACCGTCCGGATAGCAGTAATCCAGATAGTAGTTCGTCATCCGCACCAGCCGGTCCAGGCACTCCGACGGAAAAAGCTCCGGCCGGTGATTGCTCAAAGCCAGCTGGATGGCCTCGTCGTAGGACTCCACAAAACCGATGTGATAGCCCGGATCCAATTCGAAATGGCAGCCGTCCGGATAAGACTGACGCAGGATCTCGAGGTTCAGGTTCTCCACACCTGCCTTCACCCAGGTCTCCGCGTCCTTGAATTCCGGGAAACAGATACCTGCGCGCAGGATGCCCTGCGACTGATGGATAAGGTGGTTCCCGGCGGGACTGAAGGACTGCATCAAAACTGTAGCGTTCTGATGGTAGGCGCACAGGAATTCCAGCAGGAACGCCGGCGTAAAACTTTCTGCATCCTCCAACAGGGAAAAATGCGTACACCAGCGCAAAAGGCGGATGCCCACCTCCAAGGGACGCCAGGCAAAGCACTCATTGGGCGCATCGATAGGGATTGCGCCGCTGCTCACCGTTCCGTACTGGTCGATGTCAAAGGGCAGGTAGGGATTCTTCCGGACCCAGTCACGGAATTCATAGACATACTCGCGGGCATATTTCTCCTCCCCCGTCGTACAGTACATCCGTCCCAGCGAAGCCCACCAGCCCTGCCGGTGCAGCTGCACGCGCATCTCTATGTCCTTGACCGGCCAGTAGGTCCAGTCGATCTTCCGGCCGTAATTCCATACGGGATCCTTCAGGACGTGGAAGGTATGCTGCAGGGCATCCTCCGCCCGGAGACTGTCCCGGGCCGATGCCTCACGAACCTCCTGGCCGGGTATGACAATCCCCTGCCGGGAGCGGTAATAATCGAGCAACGCTGCCGACGCGTTCTTCCACTGCTTCCTTTCACAGAGGGACTTGACCTGCTCCAAACCGGGCCGTTCCAGGTCCAGGAGGGAAAACACTTCCTTCCCGTCACAGGCAAACGCAGTGACGGGAAGGAAAGCAAAAAGCCCCAAGATGCAGAGAAGCCGCCGGGAAGCGTTCATCCCAGACTAGTTGAATGCCACCTTGACGACGACGGGTAAATGGTCGGAAGCAGTGCGGACTTCATCGTCCTCGGCCGTATAGGTCCGGCGGACTGTCCTGTACTCGACCGGCGTAATGGTCTGGGAATTGCCGCTTTTCGTCAGGACATAGTCAAGTCGGCGCCAGGGACGGTCCTTGGTGAAAGATGTCCAGGGATAAGTATAGCTGTGGCTGCTCCCGCTGAGGGTTCCGCAGTACTTTTGATAGAAGGAGGTCATATTGCCATCGGCCTTGATCTTGGCATAGGCATCCGTCCAATAGGAAGTCAGCGTCGTATAATTGGCCACGGTCCCGTGCGGCTCGTCATCCTCCTGCGGGCCGTAGTTCAAGTCTCCTACAACGATGACGGGCAGGGCGCCGTTCACTTTTGCCCTAGCGAAGGTTTCAAGGCTCTGGGTGTTGTAGGTATTCTTTTGCTGATTCGAAGCAGATTCTCCGATATAGGTAGCAAAGTGCGTTACGAAGAAATAGAACTGCTTGCCGGAAACCTTGTGGGTGAACTTGGCCCAGACGCAGGTATGGCGTCCGGCGCTGTTCTCGTAGGCGTTTTTCTTGGTGGACCAATAATCATTCTCCGTCTGGCTGATCCAGACATAATTTTCTTCTTCCAGCGTCAGGGTATTCTTGTTGTAGGCAAAGCCGTTGGCATAGTTCATCGTGGCGGAATAGGAGTAATTGAGGACGGTGCCGCTTCTATCCACCTTGTTGGGATACTCCAGATACCAACCAAAATTCGAGGTAGTCATCCCTCCTGCTCCCGCCATCGCCTTAACGTCGTATTTTCCACCCGCAAGGTAGTCTGAACTAAGTTCGTTGAAGCCGATGATATCCGCGCCCAGTCCGGCGATGGTATAGCCCATACACTCCTTTACATCGGCGCGATCCATAGAAATGTAACTCGAATAAGCTCCAGAACGGTTTTCCTGCTGCTTGAGGTTATACACGGCCACGGTGACGCTCGGCGGCGTAACCGTGGGCGTGCCACCGTTCTCAGCGGTAAGACCGTTGATCTGCAGCAGATTCTCCGTACGGCCAGCCGCATAGGTTTTGCTTTCGAATTCAATGAGATCAGTTCCACTAAGTGTCTTACCGTCGCCCCAGAACTTAAGGCGCATATAGGCGCCGTCGCTCTGATAGACCAGTGCTTCGATGCCGGAGGCGTAGTCCTGTGCAGGAATCGCCACGTAGAAGTAGGTATCGGAGCCGCTAAGGGTTACGGGACAGTTATAGGTCAGCGTACCCTCGGTGCCGCCATTGAAGGAACCGGTAAAGCCGCCCGGGCCGACGGTAAGGTCAAAATCGCCGTACAGGCACTCGTCGCCCAGGCTGTTGAGCTCGATCCTGGTCAGGGTTGCGCTTCCCTTGAGGGCAAAACGCAGTATGCCGCAGAAGTTCTTCAGGTTAACGCTGTAACTGCCTCCGTTTTTGGTGGCATTGCCCCAGGCTGCTGCCGCAGCGTCGTCAAAATTGTTCGCGACGTAGGCCTGCGTGGCAGGAAGGCTGATGGTCCTATCTTCGGTAGTCCCCGGATAGAGCACTTTATAAGGAGCGGAGAGAGAACCGGAAACCGTAAACTCCGCCACCTTCTTGTCATTGTAGGTGGAGGTTAATGCAGAACTCTTGGTGCCGTTCACGGAAATCACGTCTCCAGTTTTCCAATGAACCTCATAAGTTCCCCCCTGATCAGGGCCACTGAGCATAGTTCTGGACTCGGCGTCATCCATTCCCGCCTCAAGGATGAAAATATCACCCGCTTCTTCTTTTACTTCCGGTTTGCAACCGATTGAGCACAGAGCCGCTGTCGCAGCAAAAAGTGCACTAAGGATAACTGATTTTCTCATTTTATTGAACAATATTATTACAATCTTCGGTTATAATGAGGGGCCGCGCATCCGGACTGCGGAAGTGGAAGCGGACATTGGACAGATAGACATTGTCCGCGTGCCTGACATAGAGCCCGCCTGCCGGCAGGATCTGGCCCAGTTTCCGGTTCTCCGGATAAGTATTTTCAGCCTCGGGCACAACGAGCTCCGCCATTTCCGCGGTGCCGCCGCCCGGTGCCGTAATGTCAATATCGGAAAGATAGATGTTCTCCGGGCGAAGGCCGGGTACGCCGGTGATGGAGCTGGACATCATACTCTCGCTCTCGGCGGTCACCCCGCTGATGGTGATGCCCCGCATCCGGCTCCCGGAGCAGTCGCTGCCGCGGCGGCCCATCCGGATGAAAATCGGCGTCTGCACGTCCCGCATCGAGATATTGCTGATGTTGACATCCTCGCAGATGCCGCCGTCCACACACTCCAGGGCAATACCGGAAATGACAGTGACGGGGGCGGTAACGCCCTTGATCTTGGTGGACCAGTGGCGGAAATTATCTTCACTGGCGTGACGGACGGTGATGTTGCTGATGGTCACGTGGCGGTAACCGCAACTCGAACCGGTCCCCAGCTTGATGGCGTTGCAGTTCGACGCGGCCACGCAGTTGCTCACGCTGATATGCTCGCAGAGCCTGTCGCCGGCGCCTTTGAGGCAGATGGCATCGTCCTCGCAGTCGAAGATGCAGTTGGTGACCACCACGTCCTTGGACTCGATATCGATGCCGTCGTTGTTGTAATTGCAATGTGAATAGACCTTGAGGCCGCTGATGCGCACGCCCTCGCAATCCGTATAGTACTGCACCCAATGGGCCGAATTCTCGAGCCGCACGTCCTTCACCACGACATTCTTGCAGTCGCGGAACAGGATGATCATCGGCCGTCCGCCCGGGTCCGCCTTGCCGACATTGAAGGCCGGATGGCCGCCCTGGCCGTCGATGGTACCCATGCCGGTGATGGCGATGTTCTTCTGGGAATTGGCATAAATCAGCCCGCAATGAGGGGCTGTACGGCCGCTCTCATAGACATAATGGGCCTTTTCGTATGCAGCGATATCGGGGAAGCCCAGCAGGCGCGCCCCCATCTGCAGATGGAGTTCCACACCGGACTTCAGTTCGATGGGGCCCGTCAGGAAATCCCCGGCGGGGATGCAGACCGTGCCGCCGCCGGCAAGACTGACCGCATCGACCGCCTTCTGGATGAAGGCGGCATTGTCCTGCGCCTTGCCCGCCTTGGCTCCCAGCGTCGTGATATCCACGTAACGCTTTCCCGCCAGGGCCGGAAGCCCGAACAGCATACCTCCCAACAAAAGGGCGCAAAAGACTCTATTCATATAGCACAAATCGGTTATTATCTTCCAAAACGATATCGTTCAGTTCATATTGGTCGGGCGCCTCCACGATGCGGCGCACTTTCTTGCATTCCAGACGGCAGTCGCTGATGCTCACCTGCGACGCTCGGGACATCGGGATGTCCTCCCGGCCTTTCAGATCGAAGAACTGCATCCAGGGCTTCACGTAAATGACCGAGCCCACCTTGCCCTGCACCCGTTCCAGACGGATATTGCGGTAGGTCTGCGGCGTATCCGGCCGCATCTTGAGCCAGAGCAGTCGCGTGGTACCGTCGGCGCGGCAATCGCGCAGCAGCACATTCTCCGCCTTCACGCATTCGCTGCCGAAGACCAGCGCACCGGGCCCGTGCCCGAAGTCGCAATTTTCCACGAGGATGCGGGCGTTCGGCGCATTGTCCGGCTCCGTATCGGCCCAGGGGCCCTTTCCGCCCTTGACGGCAATCAGGTCGTCGCCGGTGGCGATGCGGCAGCGTGAAATGTGCACGTCCTCGCAGCCGTCCAGGTCGATACCGTCAGACGAAGGCGCCTTCACCGGCTTTACCGGGGCTTCGATGTCCACGCTGCAGATCTGCACGCGGCGGCATTTGTAGAGATGGATGTTCCAGAAGCCCGCATCGCTCAGTTTCACGCCGCTGATGCAGATATCGGCACTGTTGCTGATGCTGATCATGCGCGGACGGCGTACTTCCAGGTTCGTGCAGGCGGGATTGGCCTTGCGGGTGGCCCAGAAAAGTTCCCAGAACGGGAGGCCGCCGCCGTCGAGCGTTCCGCGGCCGGAGAGCGTAAAACCGTCGCACGCGTCCGCATTGAGGATGGCCGCCGCATAGGGCTGCAGAACCCCTTCGATGTGCACGGGGACATCGGGATAATCGGCAATATCGGTACTGCCCTTGAGCGTAGCGCCCTTTTTGAGCAGCAGATGCGTATGCGGCTTGAAGAAGAGCGCGCCGGTGTACCAGGTGCCCTTGGGGACGACGACGGTGCCGCCACCCGCCTCCGCAGCCGCGTCTATGGCCGCCTGCAGGGCCAGGGTCTGCACTTCGGTGGAATTGCGGACCGCGCCGTAAGCGGTGATCCTGAATGCGCGTGCCTCCTTGCCCTTGACCGGACGGGACGCGGCAGAGAACCAGGTGTCTGCCGGGCTGCCGTCGGGCCAGGTAAAAGCGACCAAAAGGAGAAGAAGGAGGGAACGCATAGGCTTATCAGTCAAAAATAAAGCGGGCTACGACGGGAAGGTGGTCGGAAGGGCACCAGAAATTCCGGCCTACGCGGTAGGTCGCCGCTATCGTCCGGTAAGAGGCGGCGTGCATCGCTCCCGCGCAGAACAGGTGGTCGATGCGCCGGTCCGGCCGGTTGCGGATAAACTGTTCGTAAGCGTAATAATATTTGCTGGACGAGCCGCTGAGCGTGCCGTCGTAAGTCTCGTAGATACCCAGATTGCCGGCTGCACCGACGCTCTCGTAGGCATCGGCCCAAACCGTACGCAGACGCGCATAGGGCGCCTGGTTCGTACCGCCGGGGCCGCTGTTCATATCGCCCGCAAGGATTCGCGGCAGCGTTCCCGCCACGGCCTGCGCGTAACCGTTGACGCCGCCGGCCATATTCGCTCCCCCGCCCTGACTTTCGGTCGGCAGATGCGTGACAAAGAACCAGAACCGGCGTCCGGAAGCGATATGGATGAAACGGGCGCGGATACAGGTGCGCTCCGGGCTTCCCGCATTCTTATACGCCCGCGAAGAATGGGCATACCAGGTTTCCGAGGACTTGGAGAGCCAGACGAAGCCGCATTCCTCCAGGCGCAAGACCTCCGAATTGTAGGCGAAGCCATTGGCATAGGAATAGGCCAGCGGAGCACCCTGCTCGATATCATTGGGCCATTCCATAGACCAGCGCCAGGATTCGGGGAGATTGCTGCAAAGGGCGGATATGTCGTACTTCCCTCCGGGGATATAATTCTCGTCCACCTCGTTGAAGCCTATCAGCTCCGCGCCCGTCATTTCGATGGAACGGCGCAGGGCGTCGCGCACGATATCCAGGTCCAGGGACATCTGCGCGCAGCGGCCCGAGGGCTTGAGCAGGTTGATTGACGCCACGGTCAGTTCCACCGTCTCTTCTGCCGGCGGTTCCGGGTCGATATCCGTTCCCGGGATGTATTCCACTTCGAAAGAAGCGGTCTGTCCGGGCGAGAAAGGAGTCCGCGGGTAGAGGGTCTGCGACATACTGCCGCCGGACGCATCGTTAATCACGCATTGGATGCCGTCGCTGAAATCGCCCGGCGGCACACAGATGAGGAAGGTGGAGCCTGCGGGCGCACCGCTGCGCGCCACCATGCTCACCTCTGCATAGGACTGGCCGGACGAAGGGCTGATGTTGCGGAAATCCGTCGAACAAAGCCCGGAAAGGTGTCTGTTCTTGTTCTGCGACTTGAGGGTCAGGCGCGAAAGCGTATAGCCGCCCGTCACGGTAATGGAGACGAGAGCCACCGCAGGCGACATCACCAGCGACTGCGCCTCTCCCGAGCCCAGCAGCAGGAAAGCCGCAGGATCAGGACCCTCCGGGCGATAATACTGCGTGACCGGCAGCATCACCGTCGAGGAAGTTTCGCGCCAGGCCGAAAGCGCAGACGCGGGGAAAAGGGTGCGACAATCCCCGCCCACCTCTTCCTTCAGGGTAAAGACGGCCGAAACCTCCCCGGCGGCCTCCGCCTCCAGGGGATTCGATACCTGTCCGTTGATGAAGATGCAATCTCCTGCGCTCCAGCGGAAGGCATCGCCCGCAGAGACGGCCTCCACACGCAACTCTATGCGCTCCGGTTCAAGCGGTTCCGGCGCACAGGCTGCGAGCAAAAGGAGCGGCAGAAGAAAGCGTTTCATCCTTCACTTACCCAGGTTAATCCGGCATCCTCTTCAGTGAGTTCCGGAAGAGTATTGACATAACTGTCGCAAAGCAGTCCTTCACTTTCCACAGGGAAAGGGAACAGGGACGGGGCCTCGTAGGCTATTTTATTATTCTGTTTCATCTTCTTCATCGTGGAAAATTATTGAACGTCAATCCAGTCGCCGACTTCCTGATAAACAAAGTCAGCCATATTCGCCATGCCCTGGGCATTGGGATGGGGATTGCTGTACATAGGGACGGAAACCTTGGCACCCAGAATATCGGCCACGCGCACATTGTCTTCTCCGAAGTGCTCCGCAATGCGCAGGATAGCCTCCCTCTGACCTCCCCTCAGGTAAGTTCCAATCAGGCAAACGACCTTTACCGAACCGCACCTGGCCTGTATCATCTTGATGAGGCGGATGTATGCGCTGCAGAAGGTCTTGCCGTCGAGGGCGTCCGCCGCCGCGACCGTGGTGGCGGCATCGGCATCGGCAAACAGTTCGTCAAGTCTGTCGGAAGATGACTCCGGGAAGGAGGAGGAGCCCATAGAGACCCCGTCGATCAGTTCTTCCGAGGTGCTGTACCAACTGGTGTGGCCGTAATCATTGGTGCCTCCGTGGATCAGGACCACGTCCGGATCGCCGATGCCCAGCGTCTGCAGGCGCGTTCCGAAGTCCCAGCCATACCAATAGGCACTGGAATCTCCGGTCGTGTTCTGCACGACGGTGGTGTTGCCTGCGGAGATATTCTTCTCGAAGGTACCGTAGGCCATCTTGTTGTAGATCAGCCGGTACCACCAGGTGTCGCTGACGGAGGAGACATCGCAGTCGCTCTTGGGATAGTAGGCCCCGCCCTTGGTGGTGTCGCACCAGCCCTTGAAGGTGGAGATACTGTCCCCGATGACGCTTACCTTGACGGTGCGGCCGGCATCATCAAGAGAGATGATCTTAACGATAACCTCAGAGAGATTATGGCGGTTCTTGCTCTTACTGCTTACATTGACATTATTCAGCGAGCCTATCAGGAGTTGATCCTGGTTGGTGACGTCTTCGATGATGACGCTCTTTGTCTGCCAGCTGCCGGTGCTGATACCCAGCGCATAACCCTTGTCCAATGCACCGCTTCCGGTATATTTACCAAAATAGCCGCTCTTAGTGTCCGTAGTGGAATCCATAGTGAGGTTGGAGGCCTTGAATACCCCCACATCCCCATTGGTCTCATACATACGGTCCGTAACCGTTACTTCAATCGTTGCCTTGAAGCCATCCGGGATACCGGCCAGTTTGGGTGTCACAATGTGCGTCCTGGCATTGTTGGAAGTGGTTGCACAGCGGAAATAGCCCACCCTTGAATACACGGCGCTGTTTCCGTAGAAGCCCCAGCCGTGGGAAAGACGGGTACCTTCCGTAATCTCAAAGCCGTTGCCCCAAAGACGAGTGCCGGTAGACTTGTAGAATTCAAAGAAACCATCGGGATCCTCTCCGGTGATTGGCTCGAGGGTATGCGGGTTAGGCATAAAGCCGGCAGCAGTGTCAAACTCATCCGGTCCATAGTGGACTTCGGAGAAATCCTCGGCCAGGATGATATCCCCTACCCCCGCATTGGAAACGGTGGAAGCGTCAATCCGGGTGAAAGGAAGTGTAGTGCCCTTGACGACATTGGAATACTTCTCGGCGCCCTCCGTGGTATCCGTAGCCTTGAACCAATAATCAGTACCAGGTTCAAGACCGCCAAAGACAAATCTGGGCTGGCGGGGAGTTGAAGTTTTGTCATCTACTTTGCTCCAGCAACTATGGCCGGCAGGAATTACGTGGGAAACGACCAGATCCGTGCAGGCGGCATCCCTGTAGAGCGCTATGGTCCAAGGTTTTGAATCATCGTCAGCGGCAGAAACTCCCTCTGTCCAGGTAAAGGACAGGCTGCAAGAGCTTGATCTGCCTAGAGATGCTGTCACTTCGGGAGGAGTTTCCAGCGCCACAATCTCCACCTTTACGTCATCCAGGAAGAAGCGGTTTTTGCCGTTGATGCCTTCGTATGAGCCAATCACCAGGCAACTGTTGCTGTTAACCCCCTCTATCCTTATGGTTTTAGTTGTCAATTCCCTCGTTTTGGTATTGAGCGGATATCCGCCGGTGAGCGAGGCACCGGTGTACTTACCGCCGGAACTGGAGAACTTGGGATTCGTGCTTTCCTTCTGGTCCGGAGCCAGCACCAGTGTGAGGGAAGTATGGTCGTTGATAAACACCGCCACATCGTTCTCACTATTGTATCTGCTGGATGTCACGGTTACATCAACCGTTGCAATCTTGCCTTCCGGGATACCGGACAGTGCCGGTGACACGATGTGCGTACGGGCGCTGGGAGAGGATGTTGATTCTCCAATGCCTACACGCAGGTATCCGGCATAGGAATACACCGAACTGTTGCCGAAGAAGCCCCAATTGTACAGTCGCTTGTCGGATGTTACCCTGGCCTCTCCGTAAATACGGCCTGCGGTATTATCGTATTCCCTGTAAGTGCCTTCATCTACCGTAATGTTCCCGCTCAGCGGCTCCAGCGGCTTGCCTCCAGGGATGAAGCCGGCAGCGGTGGAAAGCATATCGGAGCCCCAGGGGATTTCGCTGAAGTCCTCAGCCAGCACGACATCGCCCACGCCGGCGTTGGTTACCGTGGCGGGATCCACCACGGTAAAGTCCTTGGTCGTGGAACTGATGGGCGCAGACTTCTCTCCGCTCATGGTATCCTGTACCTGGAACCAGTAGGTAGTGGAAGGGGTGAGGCCGCCGAAGACAAAGCGCGGTCCTTTGCCGTCCCAGCAGGATGCTTCGGCCGGGATTTCGAAGGATACGACCAAGTCCGTAAGCGCCTCGTCGCGGTAAAGGGCAGCCTTGTAGGGCGAGGTCACGTCATCACCGTCGGAATCGCCCTGCGTCCACTTGAAGGCCAGGGAAGAGGAACTCTGATTGATAGGCGTGGCCACCAGGCCGGTACGCTGGGCGTGATTGCGGTATTCCTCGATAGAGAAAGCCTTGGGGCGCTTCATCTCCTCTACATAGACATTGCCGAAGCGGTCGGTCACCCGCACGGTCACCGTGGAAGTGGCGTTCGAAGCTTTCGCCTTGAAGTAGTGGTTCCACTTGCGGGTCTGGAAAGAAGGAGAATCGCTATGCGATGAAATCTTAAGACGCGGGCCGGTGAAGGCGGCGATGTGCAGCGGGTCATAGTTGCCGCCGAGGCGGGTCACCTCGAGGGGCGTTCCCTCTTCCTCGATGTTCACCTGCCAGTCTTCGTCCCAATCCCAGACGTTGACATAGATGATATTGCTTTCGAAATTCTGGATGTAATTATAGTATTTCGTCCAGTCCGGATGGCCGCCGGCATAATCCTCGGTGAGGAATTCCTTCACCTTGTTCATATCGTAGGCGCGGAACTGGTAATCGCGGTCCTGGCATGCGGCCTGGAAATAATGGGTCATCGATTTCCCGCTGAATTCGAACACGCCGATTCCGCCGGGAGAGCCCTCCTGTCCGATGTGGATACCCGGAGTAAGGTAACCGGACCACCACCAGGTGCCGCAGACGGCGCCGTAATTGTGCTCGTGGAAGGTCGGGGTATGCGTACGGTTGAAGACGCTGTGGGTATGACCGGTAATCATCTGGACGTCATAGCCGTCGAAGATGGCGAGGAAGGCGGCCTTGTCGGCATCTGCACCGTTCAGTTCCTCCTTCCATCCCAGGCCGTCAGGCACGGCCATCGGCTCGTGGGTGGTCAGGACAATGGGAGTCGATTTGTCCACGAGGGCGAGGTCCTGACGCAGCCATTCCAGCTGGTCGGCCGTAAAGTTCTTCTTATACTCGGAACGGTGGCTCTGTCCGGAAGGGACACCGGTGAAGTCCATATTGTCCAGTACGATGAAGTGCACCTGACCGAGGTTGAAGGAATAGTAGGTCGGGGCAACCGTGTGGATGTAGGTAAGGGCCTTGTCCACGTCGCCGGATTTCTCCATCTCATTGTCGTGGTTACCCATCGTATGGAAGAACGGGATACCGCGGTTGCCGAAGTAACTGTTCTGCGTATCAATGTAGTTCTGGAGGTCGAAGTTGTTGCTGATCCAGTACATATCCCAGGCGTGGTCGCCCAGGGTCATCACATACACCTTGCCGGGAGCGCTGTCCATATTCTCGGCAATGGTCCGGGTCACCTTGGAGAACTGGTCCAGGTCGCCCGTACGGCGGGCCAGGTGGATGTCACCGAGGACGAGGAGCCGGAAGTCCTCGACCGGAGCGGCGATAAGTTCGAAGTCCGCCTGCTCGAGCTCGTTGACATCGCCGGAGAGCGGCTGATAGTGACGCGGCTGCACCCCGTCCAGCGGCACTTCGTAGCCGGAGGGGATAATCACGAAGACATTCTGCCACTTCTTCTCCGAATGGAAGGCATAGTGGCCGTTTTCGTCCGTCCGGACGATGGTGATACCATCGGAAACCGGCACGCCGGGGACACCCTCGCCTGCGCAAGTTACGGTGCCATAGACGTTCATAAGTTCAGGATCGGGTTCGTAGGCCAGCGAGGCGCTGTACATCTTCCCGGCCTCGTAGGCCTTGTTGGGCGTAGCGTTGCGCAGCATCACGCCGCCGTCCGCATCGGTCACGATGAGGCGGATACCTTCCTGCGTGTAATCGCCCGGAGCGATGGCCACGAACCAGGGCTTGCCCAGTTCTACATCCTCCCCGGCTTCCATCTTGTAGCCGTTGATGGAGACGCTGGTGATGCGCTCGCCGCCCTCCCCCGTCGGGGTGAACTTGAAGATTGCCACCTCCGCCTCGAAAGCGAGGCTCGCGTCCTGCGAAGAGGCCCGCATCAGGAAGGCCGAAGGATCGTAACTGCCCTCCACGTATTCCTGCAGCGTGGGGATTTCCGTCGCGCCCGCCGGATAAACCGCATCGTAAGGGGCGGAAATACCCTCCACGGTGAAGGATGCGCTGCTGCCGCCGGCCTGCTCGGCCGTCAGCGGAGCGGATGCCACGCCGTTGACGCTGATGGCATCGCCCTCGCTCCAGAGGTTGGGCCAGACATTGCCTTCCGGCTCGCCGAGCTCAGTCCGGCTCTGCGGAACCGTCGCCGTAAAGGTAACAGTTTCCCCGAGGGCCTGTGTCCGTTCCGTTTCGCGGGCACAGGAAAGCAGGGCCGCACTTGCAGCCGCTACGAGGAAGAATTTGTTCAGTCTTTTCATCCTATTGAATGTTTCCTAATCTCATATAATCCGGATACCAGCAATCCTGCTCCACTACTTCCGTACAGGTATATTGATTGCCAAAGGTATCCGTCGCCACCACCTTGACGGAGGCGGACGGGTTCTTCATCGTGTACTTGTACATATGGTAGCAATGGTCCATATAGTCGGCGTTGGACGGGTTGAGCTTGCCACTCTTGAAGCCTTTGCCCAGCACGCCCAGATGATAGGCCTGTGCCCACCAGTCCTGGGAAGACTGTTCTCCGTAAGTGACCGTGGAATACATCGCATCCTCATGGAGTTCTTTGCTCTCCGGCATCAGGCTGGCTTCGCCGGCAAATACATCGTCCTCATATACCTCCACCTTCCAGTTGGGGTCGCTGTTGAATACGTTGATCAGCAGCACATCGGAGGGATGCGGGTTCCGGAAGTAGATATAGCTGCCGCCGTACTTGACACCGCCGCGGTAAATACGCATCTGGTAGTCTCTGGAATTCATCCCGGTATTCACGCCGGAGAAATAGGAATCTACAATCTGCTTACCTGAGAATTCATAGACGTTGTAGCCGTTGGGGACGCCGTCGACGGCAAGGTTCGACCACCAGAAAATACCGCACAAGGCTTCGTGGACGTGTTCATAGATACCGGATCCACCTACATCGGGTATATTCCTGATATAGTGGGTGTGGGCGGAGAAAATCTCGGCGTGGGAGAAGCCTTTAAGCAGCGTCAACACCTTCGAGACATTGTCCCCGCTGAGGCAGAAGCAGATGGGGATATGGACGCAGAAGATGACCGTCTTGTCGGAGGGGACGTTCGCAAGGTCTGCGGCGAGCCAGTCATACTGCTCGTCGGAGAATCCTCCGCGATATTTACGGGGCTCCGTGCTGTTGGTCCATATGATATTCCGCATACACACTACGTGGACATCTCCACGGTTGAAGGAGAAATTGATGGGCCCGAAGCAATCCTCGAATGCGCGCTGAGCCTTCAGGAAAAGGGTGCTGGAGGTAGCGTCCGTCTTCAACTCATTTCCGGAGGAGGTATAGAACCAGGTATAATCGTGGTTGCCTATGGTCTGGAACACCGGCATGTTGATCTTGCTGAAAAGGGAACGCATAAGGGGAAGGCCCCCGGTAGAGTTGCGGCTGTCTTCGTTATACACGATATCTCCAAGGGTAAGCCCGTAACAGGGCAGTGAATAAGTGGCCGCACGGGCGTTGATGGCGGGCACGGATTCGTCCCTGAAGCGGTCCGAGTTCACCATTGTCTGGCTGTCCCTCTTGGCATTGTGCGCCTGGGGATCGGCCATAGTGAAAAGAACAAATTGCTCCTCGACCGCTTGCTGCACCAGCGTAAAGTCGTAGCCGCTGCAGCCGGCAAGCTTGCGCTTGTAGAAGTCGGGGCAGCCGTCCGCGTTCTTGGAAATCACGGCGTCAGAGGGCAAGGAGATGTAGAAATACCAGACATCGTCGTTGTCCGGCAGGGTATAATGGCCCTGCGCGTCGGTGACTGTCACGTCGAAGCCGTTGGATACGCTTATGCCCGCGACCGGAGTGCCGTCGGACCAGCGCACGTGGCCTTCCACCTGGGTAATAGGCTCAGCCGGAGTATTACAGACGGCGTTGATGGTATGGTTGGACGTAGTATTGTTCGTCCCGGCGAGCCAGGATTGATAGTTGGCGCTTGTTATCGGGGCTGTAGCACCACCCAGCGACACCGCGCCTTCAACGACAATCGGCTTTGCGGTAGTGCCGAGGGTATTCTTTGCCGACGTACCGTTATAGCAGCCCAACACCATCCCGATGGCACTGTTCCCCAGCGCCACGCTCTCCAGGGTGCAATTCACCGAGCAGCCTTCCGCTATGGTCATAGCATTGTTGGACAGGGCACCAATCAGTCCGCCCTGTCCGGCAAGCACGACCTTGCTGCTGATGTTGCCGGTATTGCTGCTTCCGGAAAGGGTGTGGCCCAGGGCACGGAAAGCGCAGACGCCGCCAACGGAAGACTCCTCCGAAGTGCTTTCGATAATGATGTCTCCCTCATTGCTACAGCTGAGTATCCGGCCCGTGCCTCCCTGGATGCCGCCGAAACGGCCCATGCCGGAGCCTCTGGCAGTTATGGTTCCGGTATTTACGCAGTCCTCGGTGCGGTTGCTGATGTTCTTGTCCTCAAGATTGGGCCATCCGACGATACCGCCTACGGTCGTATTGCCGTCGGTCGCATCGAAGTCCGCCGTGATATTTCCGTTGTTGGTGCAGGAAAGAATGCTGGTGACATTCTTCCCGGGAGCGTAATATTCGCCACCGCAAATGCCACCGATATCGAGCAGTACGCACTTGGAGGAAGCCGTATGGCCGGAAGTAACGGCACGGATATCCAGAAGGCCATCGTTGATACAGGAACGCACTTGCCCGCAAGGAGAGCCCACGATTCCGCCGATCTGATGACGCTCGGAGTCTGCGGTTACCGCCTCGATGGAACTGAAAAGGAAATTGATGGTCCCGTCGTTGTTGCAATCGACCGCGGAGAATCCGGTATATCCATAACCCACGATACCGCCTACGCTGGTAAGGGCATTGGAGATGCTGCCGATGGCCGATGCTCCCGCCGGGTGGCTGGAAGCGAAGGTCAGCGTTCCGCTGTTGCTGCAATCGCTTACCGCTGCAGTCAGGTAGCCGGCAATGCCGCCGATGCCCACGCCCAGTACGGAAGAAGAACTCTCGAAGGAAATATCCCCTTCGTTGGAACAGGAAGTGATCTTGCCGGAAGAGTAGGCCGCGATGCCGCCGATCACAACACTCGCGCTGGTAGCGGAACTGCGGTTGATGCTGACCGATGCTCTGTTGACGATATTTTTAAGGCTTCCCCCATTGTTCAGCACGACCGGCGAGAATACATTCTCTTCGGGTTCGAAACTGCCTTCCACGCTGAAATTCTTGAGCGTGCCCGAATTGGAGGCGAAGAGCGGTGCGCCGGGGTTGGAGATGCAGTGCCCGCGACCGTCAAAGACGCCGTCGAACGAAGCCGCTGAAACGGATTCGCTCTGCAGGTCGATATCCCTCAGCAGATAGGCATCGCCGGCTGGTGCCGCAAGGAAAGCGCGAAGGGCCTGGGCGTCTGCAATCCCTCCTGACGGATCAGGGCTGTATGCCAGGCTGGTTGAATACATCATTCCCGCCTCATATTCCTTGGTAACCGTTGCCGTGCGGGTCATGGAACCGCCGTCCGCATCGGTCACGACGATCAGGAGGCCTTCTTGCGTGTAATCGCCCGGAGCGATGGCCACGAACCAGGGCTTGCCCAGTTCCACACCCTCTTCGGCTTCCATCTTGTAGCCGTTGATGGAGACGCTGGTGATGCGCTCGCCGCCCTCCCCCGTCGGGGTGAACTTGAAGATCGCCACCTCCGCCTCGAAGGCGAGGCTCGCGTCCTGCGAAGAGGCCCGCATCAGGAAGGCCGAAGGATCGTAACTGCCCTCCACGTATTCCTGCAGCGTGGGGATTTCCGTCGCACCTGCCGGATAAACCGCATCGTAAGGGGCGGAAATGCCCTCCACGGTAAAGGATGCGCTGCTGCCGCCGGCCTGCTCGGCCGTCAGCGGAGCGGATGCCACGCCGTTGACGCTGATGGCATCGCCCTCACTCCAGAGGTTGGGCCAGACATTGCCTTCCGGCTCGCCGAGCTCGGTCCGGCTCTGCGGGACCGTCGCCGTAAAGGTGACAGTCTCCCCGAGGGCCTGTGTCCGTTCCGTTTCGCGGGCGCAGGAAAGAAAAGCCAGTCCCGCAGCCACGACGAAAAAGAATATGTTCAGTCGTCTCATCCTATTAATTATCCTTCAATTATACAAAAAAAGCAGTACGCTTTTATCGTACTGCTTACCGCGATGTGTGAAAAGACACTATTTACAGTGATTCAACGGTCTCAATCGACAGGGATGTAATCAAGCAACCACGCCTCGATGGAGTTGCTCTATCGGGAAGGCCATATCCCAATTCTTTCCCCAGACGATATTCCCATACTCAATTGAAAACTTCTTGAAATATTTGGGCTCGATATAACGATTATATTGGGGATGGGGATGAGTCAATATAAAAGGAGCAAAGTCAACGGTTTTGGAAGTACCGTCGCTAAAATAAATACGGAGACTCACATTCCCTGCATATTCTGCTTTTACAACGTAAAGAGTATCAGCATCCATATTGCTAAAGTTTTTTAGTGATTTGAGTACAGCGGACCTTCTTTTTCAAGACAAAGAAATTTATCCACTTCTCAACTATATTGCGATAATATGCACGGACAAACCCTTCAGCTTCCTTTGCATCTTTTTCACTGAGAGGAGCGTATCCATGTGCAGCACGACGCTTTATCTCAACTAATTCTCCCTCCATCAAGATAAGATCGAATATCGTCTGGCATCCACCATTGATGACATGAACATGAATGGGCTCATGTTCATTGGAGAAGAAGAAGAAAATAAAACCGAAATACTCGTAAATCTTAGGCATAAATAGCAATCATCGCTCGGTACGGCAAAGATGAAAAGAAAAAGCCGAAAAAGCAAAATAATGCGGCAAGACACTATTTACAGTGATTCAACGGTCTCGATCGACAGGGATGTAATCTTAAGTTGACTTTTTGCCACGAAAAGCGGCTGCCTCCGGCCGGAAAGGGCCGGAGCGGTACGCCCCTACGGGGCTATCCCTCCCACTTCGCTGTCGCTCGTGGGCCCCTCCCGTTCACGTGGTCACGGGCGGCCACGCCGCCCGACCCTTCCCGGCACTCCGGACTGACGCCGCTTCCCGGAAGCATCCTCATTCCCAAGCCGAGTGAGAAAAAGCGAGTGGTTATGATAAAATCAGGGTCGTTTTTAACATAATGGCGCGCCTGTCGGATGGAATCGTGTAGACGCTTGACGTGATGGCCGGTACTTTTGCCCAAAATTGCCGTTTTTTAAGAAAAATGGTGCCCCGAGGGCAGTAAAAATGCTGAAAATCCGGGATTTCCGGCAAAAGTGGTGGCCATGCGCTCATGGCCGTCCCGCTCGAAGTGAGATAAGGGCGATAGACCCGGGCAACAGTGGGGCGCGGAGCGAGCCCTTTTGTCGAGCTCGGCGCAGCGGCCCATCTGTAGCTGCCGGAGGGCGTATATTCCGGCAGCGGTGCCAGCGAACTGCGAATAAAAAAACAGTTAAAAAATTGCGGTAAGCAGTATGTCAAAGAGCGTTTATGCGTCTCACTCTGCTTACCGATGAATTGACTATTAATGACTCTTCACAATGGAGACAAAATCCGAGAAGGTGATGATTGGTGTTTCTTTGTGATTCTTTAACACCAGTAAATCTTGGTCACCCGTTACCAGATAGTCCGCAGGGATACTCTCTGCCATAGACAACAGGTAAAGATCCTTGATGCCACGAATGGGCGATTCCGTACTTCGATAATTCTGGATAAACCGGCATTTGGCATTGATGAGTTCGAATAGATTCAGTATAGCATCCAAACCTATCAGTCCTTCAAACTTTGGCCTATAAGCCACATCACGAAGTTCCGCCAGCAAATTGTCAGATATATAAATCTCCACATCCTCCTTATCAACGATTTCACGCAGAACATTCAATCGTTTACCAAGAAGGAAGGAAATCCAGATATTTGTGTCAAGAATGACTTTCATTTTCCGTAACGGACAGCATCGACCTCTGCCTGAATCTCCTCATCTGAAATGCTGGACCCGTCAGAACAGGAAGAAATGAATTTCTCGACAAGGCTCTCCCTGGTTTGCATATTCCATCCCATCTTCTTTGCTAGAGAAGACATAAAGGATACCTCACCATTGGGAATCGATAATACAATCTGTGTCATAATCATCTCCTAATGTCAGTGCACAAATATAACAATTGTCTTTAGTTTCGCAAAATGCAAGCCAAAACAAAAGCGGTAAGCAGTATGTCAAAGAGCGTTTATGCGTCTCACACTGCTTACCGCTTGGGTTAGAAGGACTAGTGGATTATGCCTATGAATTCAACAGACCGTCCACTTCAGCTTTCAACTTTGGAAGGTCATTAACGACTATTCAACGGCACGACGCAACATCAGATTCTTCTGATACTCGTCAAATCTTCTGGGGACCTGGTCAAAAAATGAGTAAATCTCATCGACGGCAGTCTGTATGTCAAATAGGTGAGCTTTAAGACGCCTGTCCATAAATCAGTTGTTTGGTTTCGTCCACCTCTTCTTTGAAATATGGATTCTTGATGGCATTGTACTCAACAAGGTCCACGGGACGCTTCAGCAAATCTTCAAGAGCGAATTTCAAATCGAAATAATTCTCCCCATAAACCAACAGCGGCAGGGAATTCCGGTCAAAAACTACCGTGAAATCCACGTCGCTATCTTTATTGAACTTTTTAGTAAGAATAGACCCAAACACAAATAACTGTACTACCTTGTGCTTTTCACACAAGGCGACTATTTGGGCCATATTCTTTCTAATTAGCCTCATACCTTTGCAAAGATGCAAGAAAAAGCCGAAAAAGCAAAATAATGCGGCAAGACACTATTTACAATGATTCAACGGTCTCGATCGACAGGGATGTAATCTCTGCGATCTCGGCAATGTCCATTCTCCGATTCTTCAAGTTTCTGGCAATGGCCATTTTCTCGGCAGCCACTTTGGCCTCACCTTCCGCAAGGCCTTCCTTTTTTGCATAGGCAATCTGGTTGATGATGTCGCGTTTCGTGGTCATGTCGTTGATGTATTTGGTTCTTTCTTCGGCCGTAAAATTAGCAATTTCCGCAGAATCAAACAAACACGACAGCAATTCGCTCTTTTGTGCGGATGCCGGTCGTTCTTCAAATGTTTCCATATTCCGGATCGAGAAACAGAAATCATCCAGCTCGGAGGCCTCCTCGGTAAACGCCCTGGCGCAGTTGGGCAGCTCCAGGAAGATGTACTGCAAGCGGTCGGACATTAATTCACCGTCTTCCTTGCGACGCAGAGCATAGCGGTACAGCACTTCGGCGCTGTCTTTGTGGATGGAGAAGTCCATGATACCGATGAAATAGACAGGCGGGAAGTCGTAACTGAGGCTTCCTCTCCTGACCTGTTGCTGGACGGCAAAACTGGAGTTGAAGATGGCCCTTTCATAGAATGCCTCCTGACGGGCCAATTGCAGTTCCACGATGAAACGTTGTCCGGAAGTATCGGTCGCGGCGACATCCACGCGGATGTCTTTGTCAGTATCATCCGGATTGACATACTCCTGCGGAGAAAGGGTGAGTTCCGAGATTTCCCGTTCCGGTATCAGTTCCTGGAGCAGCAGTTGGAGGAGGCGCTTGCCAGCCTCACTGCCAAAACTCCTTTTAAACCAGCGGTCCATCAGGATGTCCGCAAATCTTCCAATGCGGATCTCATTGCTTTCGTCGATGTTTGGATTGCGTGTTGTCATAGAGCATTACATTTACAAGTTTCCGGCAAATGTAACGCTCAAGCTGCCGTTGAATTTTTTTTCAACGGGTAAGTTAAAAAAATTGCGGTAAGCAGTATGTCAAAGAGCGTTGTTGTCATCTCGAGCGGAGGGCGTTAGCCCGAAGTCGAGAGAACTTATTGGTACCCCGGGCGCAGGTCAGGACGGGAGGGGCAAACAAAAAAGCAGTACGCTTTTTTCGTCTTCGTACTGCTTACCGCAAAAAATGATTTACTTACTAAAGATGTCGGAATGGGTACCGGTATTTAGCATCAAGAGTATTAGATCCGTATCATTTTGTTCCCATACCAAAAGCCAATCCGGCCTGATATGGCATTCCCATTCTCCTTCTCGGTTTCCAGAGAGTTTGTGG
This sequence comes from Bacteroidales bacterium, assembly GCA_016282145.1. GTDB lineage: Bacteria > Bacteroidota > Bacteroidia > Bacteroidales > UBA932 > Cryptobacteroides. The sequence continues at coordinate 48,206 of JAEEJZ010000027.1, forward strand.
GCTTTGTATTGCGCCGGGAGAGTGCCAGTCTGTGCAAGCAAGGTGATAACCTCCTCAAGAAGATCCATCGGATAGCCTCGCTTGGAGCACAACTTCCAGTCCTTTTTGAACTGGTTGGTCACCTTTACAGTATACATACACTATGCGTTCAGCTCATTAAACAACTCTGAAAGAGTCTCAAAACTCTGAACCTTCCCATCACGTGCTTCCATCTTGGAGCGCTCGTAGGCAGAAAGTTTCCTAGGACCGGACACAGTCCAGCCCATCCTTCTGGCAATTTTACGGAATGTTGCCTTATCTGTAGAAGGGACACTGATTGTATACTCGTAACTCATGGCTATTGTACTTTTTCCCCTTGGCAAATATGCAAAGAAAAAGCCGGAATAACAAATAAAGCGGTAAGCAGTATGTCAAAGAGCGTGGCCGGGGGCGGGAGCTTGAAGCGAGCGCCGGGGACGTGGCCGAGGGCCGATTGGTACCCCGGGCGCCGGTCAGGGCGCCTGGGATAAAAGAGAGTCAATTAAATAGAGCTGGCAACGGTAGGAAGGGTACCGTTGAAGGTGTAACCACTTGAGCCACCGCCGAAGCATTGCGCCTCAGAAACATTGCTACTGCTGCTTATTGTCACCTTTCCACCGGTTGCGTAGGAGACGGTACTCTTCTTAATCACACAATCCGTAAAAGTATAAGTCACGGAGTTGGTGCTATTGTTCACCATAAGGGCACATCGACCCTGACCGCTGCCTGCGCCACGGATGGTACCGCCACCAACCTTGCAGCCACTCAACGTAATGGAAGTTCCTTCGCTATTATACTCGTAAGTATAGCCAATGATGCCGCCGTCATAAGCGAACGGGGAAGAGCCGTAGCTATTAAGCGTTCCTTCGAACTTCGATGAAGAAATAGTAGAGCCCGTAAACAAGCCCACTACGCCGCCGATAATGTTTCGGTGATAGTTGGTACCCACTGTTCCTATGCCACCATTAGTATAGCCGTAAATGTGTGCTGTACAGGTACAATTTGAAATATTGTTTTCACTATATGCAACAACACCACCAATGCAGAAACGAACCCTGCAGTAAATACGGATACGACCGGTGTTTTTACAATTGGTGAACGTCTTTCCAGTGATGGTGTTCCAGCCGCCGTTCAAACCTTCATTGCTGGAACTGGCTCCCATACCGGCAATACCGCCGAAGCAGGACCAGAGCGGAGTCTTGGTCTCTCCTACATTGATGTCATCCAGATCTTCGGTGCTACTGCTCGCAGTATAAACCCAGCCCTTGTTCTCGCATCCGGTAATCGTCTGTGCGCCGGACGCTGTCCAGCCGCCAATAATACCGCCGGCGAATATCTGACCCGTTGCTGACATCGTAAGATCAGAGAACCAGATATCACTTTCACTATAGGTATAGTCTATGGATGAAGCGACAGCACTCATACCCAGAATACCGCCCACATAGATCTTGTCCTTGGTTTGATTCTGGATGATAATGTCGTCAACATCATCTCCGTCCGGGACCTGGCTCTGGCAATAGTTAAAGTTGGAAGCAGCAGTGTCGGAATAACCGCAGACGCCGCCCATGGCGACCTTTAGAGTCGCGGAGTCATCACGGAGGAGTCCTTTGTTATAATTATAAACAGAAGCCGTCCCGGTGAGCGTATTGGCGCCACGGGCAACGCCCAGAAGGCCACCCATACACAAACCAGGGTTTGAACTGCCGGTACCGGTATTGGTCAGCGTACCCATATTGTAGCAGGTAGTCTCATATGTGGTAGAGGCGCTGGACCAGCCGGCAAGGCCGCCCATAGAAATCTTGGCACCCAAACCGGAGTTGGTCACTTCGCCCTTGTTGAAGCAAGAGGTAATGGTATTTCCACCCTTGTTGTTTCCAATGATACCACCAACCTGCATATCCTGCCTGGAATTTGTTCCGGAAGTAGCAGTGTTGGTAATCGTTCCGCCGGCGAGGGATGCAGTACCATTGGAGCAAGAAGTGAGGTCTCCCTCGCTGATACCTACCACACCGGCAACGTTGATTTCACTCTTGTATGTGGAACCGTTGTTCGTGACATTACCTGTGTTGTAGCAGGATGAAAGTGCAGCGACACTGTATCCTGCCACGCCACCGATGGCATAATGGTAAGTAGTAGCGTTAGAAGATGACCCCTGGCTGTAATTATTTACGATATTACCAGTGTTGGAAGCCCCGCTGACAGTGTTGCCGGCGTATGCGATAACGCCGCCGACATAGTTGTTCCTGGGGATAGCGCAACCGGAGCCGACGGTGATGTCACCGGCATTGGAAGCACCGGTAATGGTACCGCCGCCAGCTGCGATGGAGCTACCGCCAGATGCCATGCCGACGATACCGCCAACATAGGAGTGATAGCCGGAGATAAAGCCATTAAGCGCAATGTCGCCGTTGGCGGTATTGGTGCCGTTGGATACAGTGCCGCCGGCAAGATAACCGACAATGCCGCCGAGCGCCATCATACTCTCGTGAAGCTCAGTTACGGTGATAGGCGCATCGTTAGTGCCATAGATGTTGCCGCCAAGATGCTGGCCGACAAGA
>JAEEJZ010000028.1 GCA_016282145.1 Bacteroidales bacterium
ACAGGCCGATAAATCAAAATTTGAACTCAAACAGGCCATCGAGAAGATTGACAAAGTGATGCGGTCCTTGATGCAATAACCGCCACTCAAGGCGCATCGTCGCGTCTTGAGAGGGAGTTGATATTATGCGCTTTCTATGCTATAAACTTCCTGTGGGAATTTTTGACATTTGCCTGGTTGACCATTGCGTATTGAAGTGTAGTATCCAGGCTTTGATGCCCTAACAGATGCTGGACCTGTTCAATCGGCATTCCCTTGTCGATGGCCATCGTTGCTAGTGTCCGTCGGAACTTATGCGGATGGACTTTATGGATATTCAGACATCTACCTAGGGTACGTAAACGAATTTCCACGCCACTGATTTGCAGTCGTTCATAAGGAGATAAAAGTGATACGAATAACGCGGGATTATCATCTGTTCTTGTATGCAAGTAGTTCTGCAGATGAATCTTGGTCCGTGCATCAAAATACACAATGCGCTGCTTGTTCCCCTTCCCTGTGACAATACACTCCCTCGATTGGAAATCAATATCATTTCTATTTAATTTGATCAGTTCACCTACACGCATGCCCGTGGAAGCCAATATATCAATTAGAGCAAGGTCACGCGGTTCTTTGCAAGAATCCCGCATCTGCTCCAGCATTTCATCGGTATAGGTTTCTTTGACTACCTTCCCGGTTTTAACCTTGTGAATGCGACGAACGGGACTCTTAATGATATAGTATTCCTCTTCCAACCAGGAAAAGAAACTGGACATAATGCGACGTACGTTATCAACGGTGACTTTCGAAACTCCATTTTCTCGCTGGTATTGATCCAGATAATTCCTTAAGTCGTCCGTTGTAATTTGCCGGATGTCTTTGTCTATCTGCTGAAGTATCCCTGTAAGGGTGGACTCATAATAAGCCATTGATCGTTCTGAACACCCTTCCACCCTCTTTGCCGCAAGAAAGCTCTTCATTAGTTGCTCGTCGTTTGTTCCTTGCCCGTCTTTTCTTTTAGTTACTACAATGTCATGGAACACATTGTCCATCACATCTTTGAGTCTCTCCAATTGTTCGCTGCCCAGCGATTCTGTCATCGCCGCCAGCACTTGATTCACAAGTTTAACTATCATATTATTTTTGTATTGGTTTAAGTTGAAATTTACTTATTTGTTTTGATTTATCGGCCTGATTCATCAGTACGATAAATAACTTTTGCTCTTCCAAAGGAGGGACTATTATTCTTAGCCCATCATACTGTTTTGCACTGATGTTTGGCTGAGCTCCGACCTTTTGAGTTAACTCTACCCACTTGAAGTACTCTTGAGAATGGGTATATGCAAAAACGAAATCGGGTAAAACAGCATCTAGAAACCTGTATTTTATTAGATACCCCGCATAAAAGGCCTTCCCTTTTTTGTGCAAGTATGTTTTTCCAACTGTCGCCCCGGTTCTTGCAAATAATAAATCACCTTCATGTAAAAGGTATTTGTCTTCGGCGACTTCAGGGCTTACCTTATCACTGTTCAGATTCCCAGAATCATCAATATCGGTAATACGAATATATCTACCTATCGCTGGATTAAACTTTGTCGCAGGCGTATTCGCGCCATATTCTCCAGATGATACCGCAATCTCCCTTAGAGTTCTGACTGGATATGTGCTTCGTTCTGTAGTTCCAAACCGAGCGATAAATTGCGATTGAGAGATCGTTTTGAAAAGTGGCAACTCGCAATTTATCGAGATGTTCGGAAATCCTATGCTAGGCGAACAAAAGTATCCGCTAAAGAAGCTCGGAGATTGCTGCGTTATTAACCCTAAACGGGGAAAGGTAACGCTCTCGGATTCTGACCCTGTTTCTTTTGTTCCGATGCCATCTGTCAGTGAAGAGGGTTACCTTCAAGATGTGTCTGATTCAGAGTATGGGAGCGTGAAAAAGGGATTCACATACTTTGAAAACGGAGATGTGTTGTTTGCGAAGATAACGCCTTGTATGGAAAATGGGAAAGGAGCTATAGCCCATAGCCTGACTAATGGCATAGGAATGGGCTCAACAGAGTTCCATGTGCTGCGTCCTATTGAAGGCAAATCAAACTCATTTTGGCTCTTTACTTTGACTAAACTTCCTGAATTTAGAGAGAAAGCCGCGCATAATATGAGTGGTACTGGTGGACAGCAAAGAGTACGTGCGGATTTCCTTGAGAATTTCATGATCGGGTTGCCACCTATTGAATCACAGAATGATTTAGAGAGCATCTGCCGACAGGCCGATAAATCAAAACAAATCACTGAGTGAAGGATTCCCGTATAGCTGGACCACAATTTTGTGGACCACAATTTTGTATACCAAGTATTTTTACTTATTTTTGTCAAAAATTAATGACCATGAGTAAGCCTTTCGTATATGGAACGGCCGTTTTCGGAGAGAATTTCACGGATAGAAAATCGGAGACTAAGCGCTTGAAGATGAACTTTGAGGCTGGAGTGAACACCATCTTGATTTCCCCACGCAGAACAGGAAAAACATCTCTTGTTTACCGAGCCAAAGAACAAATCTCAGATTCTTCCATCAAGATTATCATGATGGACATATATGATTGCCGAGACGAATATGACTTTTATGAGCGCTTTGCGTCCGCTATACTCAGAGGGGTAGCCTCTAAAGCTGAACAGGCGACGGAATTGGCAAAGCGATTCCTTTCCCGACTTACCCCAAAGATATCCTTGTCCCCCGATCCTACGCAAGACTTTTCTATTTCCTTGGGAATCGGACCTAAAACGGAAAAGCCTGAGGACATTCTCAATCTTCCTGAAGATATTGCTCAAAGGAAGAAAATTAAGGTTGTAATTTGTATAGATGAATTTCAACAGATTGGAGAATTCCAGGATTCCGTAACTTTCCAAAAGAAAGTGAGGGGGGTATGGCAACTTCAAAAGAATGTTTCTTATTGTTTGTTCGGGAGCAAAAAGCATATGATGGACAATTTGTTCCAGAACAAGGCGATGCCGTTTTACCATTTCGGGGATCTGATTAGCCTGAATCCAATCGCGAAAGAGGAATGGGTCGAATATGTCACTCAGCGCTTTCAAACGAGGGAAATGAAGATTTCTGCTGTTTTAGCCGGGAAAATATGCGACAAAGTTCAGTTGTATTCATCTTATGTTCAGCAGCTTGCATGGAACGTAATGATTGAAGCTGAAGAGAAGGAAGTGTCAGAGCAAGACGTCGAAAATGGGTTTGAGATGCTTATTCGGCAAACATCTGCTCTTTTCGTGCGTGAAATAGCCAATCTGACCGTTTTTCAGATGAACTATCTCAAAGCAGTCGATGCTGGAGTTCATAATGGATTTGGGTCGGCAAAAGTGTTGGAGGATTTCAGATTAGGAAGCAAATCCAACATTTCCCGGATAGAGAGTGTATTAATCAGTAAAGAGTTGATTGATAAGCGTCCAAACGGCGTATATTTTGCCGATCCCGTTTTTGCATACTGGTTTCACAGAGAATATTGCTGCAAATAAAGAATTCGGACATGTTTACAGAAGATACTATTGAGAAGTCTCTTATTGAGATTGCCAAACAAATTGGTTGGGAGTATGTTTCGGCCGACAGCATCCCCCGTGATATGCATGATGTGCTGGTTGGAAGTTGGCTTAAGGACGCAATTATTCGCATTAATGTCGGCTTGACTTCTTCTCAAGCTGAAGATGTAATATCTCGTCTCCAGGCAGCGGTACGGGCTGTTCTGCCCCATGATCTTGTAACAGCAAATGAACGTTTCAAGGAGCTTATTTTTGAAAAAAATAGCTATGCCTTTGGTGAGAATGGTGATAATATTCCCATTGCCTTTTTCGATTACAATAACTTACAGAACAACTATTGCGTAATCACTAATCAATGGATGTATCCTAAGTCCAGCATCCAGGGAGGTAAGCGCTTGGACCTTGTTCTTATCATCAATGGTATTCCGCTGGTTCTCGGGGAGACAAAGAGTCCGGTGCGTAGTAGTATTACTTGGGCAGATGGAGCTAACGATATCCTCAGCTATGAAATGAGCATTCCGCAGATGTTTGTTCCTAATATTCTCAACTTTGCTACTGAAGGGAAAACCTTCCGCTACGGCGGTATTGGTTCTCCGCTTACCAAGTGGGGGCCTTGGTTTGAGGGTGAGGTTAAGACCGAAGGGACGTTGGAAGATGTTCACCGTTCCTTCACTCAGATGATGCAGCCGGCCAAACTTCTGGATATCATGCGTTTCTTTACGCTGTATTCCACGGATAAAAAGCATCGCAAAATTAAGATTGTCTGTCGCTACCAACAGTACGAAGGCGCCAACGCTGTCGTAGAGCGTGTGAAGACCGGCTATCCCAAGAAAGGCCTCATATGGCATTTTCAGGGCTCCGGCAAGTCTCTGCTGATGGTTTTTGCTGCCCAGAAGTTGAGGATGCAACCTGAACTCAAATCTCCGACAGTAGTCATCGTGGATGACCGCCTGGATTTGGAATCCCAGATTACTGCCGATTTCAATAACGTAGATATTCCAAATCTGGCCGGGGCCGATAGTAAAGAAGCTCTTATTGATTTCTTTAAACAGGATCAGAGAAAGATTCTGATTACTACTATCTTTAAGTTTGGAGATGTCACCGAGAAATTATCAGACCGTACCAACATTATTCTGATGTGCGATGAAGCTCATCGTACACAGGAAGGCGATCTTGGAGAAAAAATGCGAATTGCTTTGCCGAATGCATTTTTCTTCGGTCTTACCGGTACACCAATCAATAAGCTGGATCATAACACCTTTGCTACCTTTGGTGCCGAATCTGACAAGTCTGGTTATATGAGTCGGTACTCATTCTCCGACTCTATTAAAGATGGAGCCACTTTGAAACTAGAGTTTGAGCCTGTCCCAGTAGAACTCCACATTGACCAGACAGCTCTCGACGCTGAGTTCGATGCCCTTACAGACCAGATTTCTCAAGAAGACAAAGTAATGCTGGTGAGGAAGACAAATACTGAAGCCCTCTTTACTTCACCGGACCGAATCAGAAAGGTTTGCGAGCACCTAGTAAATCATTTTCGCGAGAATGTTGAACCCACCGGTTTGAAGGCTCAGGTAGTCGTGTATAACCGCGCTTGTTGCGTGGCCTATAAGAAAGAGATCGACCTCCTTTTAGGGCGAGAAGATGCCACTACTATCGTCATGCATACCGAAGGGGACAAAGCAGATGAATTCAAAGCCTGGAGGCGTTCCAAAGACGAGGAAAGCAAGATTTTGGATCGCTTCCGCGACCCGATGGATCCACTCAAGATTGTCATAGTTACATCTAAACTTCTTACTGGTTTCGATGCTCCTATCCTTCAGTGTATGTACCTGGATAAGCCGATGAAGGACCATACACTGTTGCAGGCCATTTGCCGTGTCAATCGCGTCTATAATGATCAGAAGACGCACGGACTTGTGGTGGATTATGTGGGAATCTTTGACAATGTGGCCAAGGCGCTGATGTTTGATGATACCTCTATGAGGAAAATCATCTCCAACAAGAATGAACTCAAGTCGCACATTCCAGAGTTGATGAAGAAGTGTTTGAATTACTTCCCGAATGTGGATCGTAAGGTTAGCGGCTTTGAAGGCCTTATTCAGGCACAACAGTGTCTTCCCACAAATGACAACAAAGATCAATTTGCTGCAGATTTTGTCGTTCTCTCTCACACATGGGATATTATTTCCCCAGATGAGTTCTTGACGCAATATAAGAAGGACTATGTTTGGCTTTGTCAGGTTTATGAGAGCATCAAACCGATTAGCGGAACCGGGTCCCTTGTTTGGAAAATGCTTGGTCCTAAGACCATTGAACTGGTTCACCGTTACGTTACGACCATTGATATCGGAGAGAGTGTCACCTTGGAGAAGCTAGTCATCGATGCCGCCGTCTTGGATGCCGCAATCTCTGAAGCCGAGGCGAAAAAGAAGATTAAGGAAGTCGAGCAGATTTTGATTCCTCGTATCAAGCAGCACATAAACAATCCTAAGTTCAAGCGTCTAGCCCAGAAGATGGATGAGCTTCGAGAAAAGATGGCACATAACCTGAAGACCAGCATCGAATTCTTGAAGGACATTCTTGAGATGGCGAAGGAAGTTTTGGAGGCTGAAAAGGATGTTAAACCCGTGGATAATCGCGAACGCGCAAAGGCTGCACTCACGGAACTCTTCCAGAGTATAAAGAATCCGGAGACACCCATCATCGTGGAAAATATTGTTAACGATATTGACCAGAAGGTTGTGGCCATTGTTCGCAATTTCAATGATGTTTTCCAGACTGTCTCGGGCAAAAAAGAAGTTCAGCGTCAATTGCGCACAATCCTCTGGATAAAGTATAAAATCAAGGATCAAGAAGTCTTTGATAAAGCTTATTCCTACATCGAAATGTATTATTGATAAAGGTTTTTTGGCCGTTTACTTGCAGGAGGACTACTGAATCAATCGTCTAATAACAAACACGAGCCTCTTCGACAAGGGGAGAGGCTCGACTTAGCACGTTTTTAAGTGCATGGTATAGCGACAAAGTCTATACGGGCACTGAACTAGGTGCAAAGGTAAGACTTTTTCTGATATTGCTATATCTCATCCGTCCCAATTAGAGCTTTTTAAAGCTTGAATTTGCGACAGTTAAACTCAGGCTCTCTCATAAATCAGTACCTTGTCTCGGTTGATGCTGTCCTTCGCAAACGGTTTAATGGATCCTTCTGCAACTAAATCAACCTTTCTCCCAAGTATGCTTTCCAATTCATTGATCATTCCCGCATATTTCAAAAGTCCCACTGGGACGGAACGATCCAAATCCACAAGAATATCTATATCGCTATCAGGCTTTTCTTCCATTCTGGAAAATGATCCAAACACCCAGGCCCTTTTAACGGGCTCCTTCAGGAAGAAATCTTGAATTCGCTGTATAATCTGAACACGCTCTTGATTAATTCGATTGACACGGCTCAAGGTCTCTTCTTTTTCTCCTTTCCTTCCTGCGTATCTGAGAAGGCGGGAAATGTTAACGGGGTACAGTTCAAAAGCTCTTTGATATTCATTCTGAATGATTCCATCTGCCAAAGAAGCATATTCCTTATCTGAATCACGATCTACCAGAAGCTTTTCCAGCGTGGGGACCATGATGCCTTCTTCATCGCGTAACGGCGCTTCGGAAACCAGCGGTTTGATCAGGATAAAATCGTGGAGGTCATTAATCATAGGGTAGGCGTTCTTGATAAGCGCGACATCCTCGAACTGTTGTTTTAAGGATGTGCGGACCTGATCGCACATATTCTTGGGGACCTCTACGACAAGGTTCCTGCCATTATCCGTGATGCAGTGATTCATCCCTTCGAATGAGGCAGTCAGGTAGTCTGCAACCTCCCGCATCTTTGGCGTTATGATGCTTTTATACTCCATTCCCATATTTTTTGCAAATATAGTTATTTTGGCAATAATTCATAAAAATTGCCATAGAAATAATTTGCGAAGCGGCGTTCAGCCGGAGTGCCGTGAGGGTTCGGGCGGCAGAAGGCCGCCGCTGAAGCTGGTCAGGAGACAAGTCACCGTTCCCGGTCGCGGCAGAGGTCGCAGCAGCCGCAGGGGGCGGCGTCCTCCTCGCCGAAGTAGGCGAGCATATAGGAACTGCGGCAACCCTCCGGCCCGAGGTTCAGGTAGCCCTCCATCGCGGCACAGCGTTCCTCGGCCCTTTCGCGCAGCAGATGGTAACGGGCCGGGTCAAGGTTGAGGTTGCCGGGCTGCAGACGGCCGTGGCGGAGTTCGATGACACTGCTGTGATCCGAGGGGATATAGTTGATGAAATGCTCGAGCGACATCCGGTAAAGCAACTGCCGCAACCGGGGTACATCCAGGTCGCATCCGGCGGCCACCCGCTGCTCGTCGATATCTACACTGAAAGAGAAAATTCCCGGATAGGCGCGCATCAGGAACTCAAAGACCTGGGCTGCCTTCGGATCGGGGAACGAGAGTTCATAAATGCCCGAGCGCGGCACGATAATGCCCACGCGCGTGCGGATATCCAGATCCTCGGTATAGATGAGGTGCCCGCTGCGCTCCAGATAGCGGATGGCATAGAGCGCGGAGGCCTGGTTCAAATGGAAGTGGCGGGTGAATTCCAGCGCATCAAAGCGCAACTGCCGCCCTTCGCCGGCCTCATAGGGGATGGAATAAAACTGATGCAGTTTCTGATAGACGTCGGCGATATAGTCCAGCGTAGGGAAGGATAGCGCGGTAAGCTGATGCATACGCGTGACATCCGTCGCATTCCACAGCAGCACGGCATAGGCCCGCAGCCCGTCCCGTCCGGCACGTCCCGCCTCCTGGAAATAAGCCTCCGGACTGTCCGGAAGGTCGAGGTGCGCGACAAAGCGCACATCGGGCTTGTCGATACCCATCCCGAAGGCATTCGTGCACACCATGACGCGGATGCGGCCGTCTTTCCACTCCGCCTGGCGCAGGGCGCGGCTCTCCGCTCCCAGCCCGGCGTGATAATAAGAAGCGCTGATACCGTTGTCCCGCAGGAAAGCGGCGGTCTCCTCACACATCTTCCGATGCCGCAGGTACACGATGCCTGAGCCCTGTAGCTTCTGGCAGATCGCGAGCAACTTGCCCTGCTTATCCTCACACTTGCGGACGATATAACTGAGGTTCGGGCGCGCAAAGCCGCCTTTGAGCATCAGCGGCTCGCGGAAACCCAGTTTCTCCATAATGTCGCCGGCCACCTGCGGCGTAGCGGTGGCGGTCAGCGCCAGCAGGGGAGCGTGGACCAGTTCGCGGATTTCGCCGATACGAAGGTACTCCGGGCGGAAGTCATAGCCCCACTGCGAGATACAGTGCGCCTCGTCCACCACGATGCGGCTGATGCCCAGTACATCGATATAAGAGCGGAACAGGCGCGTACAGAGCCTTTCGGGCGATATATACAGGAACTTGCAGTCGCCGTAGGCGGCATTGTTCAGGGTCCGGTCCACTTCGGCGCGGCCCATGCCCGCGTGGATGCAGAGCGCCTTGATACCGCGATCCCCGAGGTTCTGCACCTGGTCCCGCATCAGGGCGATCAGGGGAGTGATGACGAGGGTCAGCCCCTCCGTCATCAGCCCGGGAACCTGGAAACAAATGGATTTGCCGCCGCCCGTAGGCAGGATGGCCAGGACATCGCGCCCCTCCAGCGATGCAGCAATGATCTCTTCCTGCATCGGCCTGAAGCTCTCGTGGCCCCAGTATTGCCTAAGGGTTTCGAGCGCGGTCACGGGAATATCAGAAGTATTTGCTTTCCTTCTCGAAGAGGGCGCGGTCGTCGCGGTTGGGATCCGGCTTCATCGCGCCGTTGTTGCGCAGGTCCTCGAAGAACTTCTTCTGCTCGCGGTCCAGCTTGCGCGGAATCCATACGAGAATCTTCACATAAAGGTTGCCCTTGCCGTAACTGTTGACCATCGGCATCCCCTTGCCCCGCAGGACGGTCACCGTGCCGGACTGGGTGCCGGCATCGATCTTCAGCCGATGCGGCCCGTCGAGCGTAGGTACCTCGATCTCACAGCCGAGCACCGCTTCCGGAAGCGAAATCACCCGGGTATAGAAGAGGTTCTCGCCCTCTCGTTTGAGCGTGTTGTGCGGGAGTTCCTCGATGACGACCAGGAGGTCGCCGTTGAGGCCGTCCTTCCCGGCGCTGTGGCCTTCTCCGCGGACATTGAGCTGCATCCCGTTCTCCACGCCGGCGGGAATCGTGACCTTCACCTTCTCGCGGATGCGTTCCAACCCCGTTCCCTTGCATTTCGGGCAGGGATTGGTGACGATCTTCCCCCGTCCGCCGCACTGCGGGCAGACCGCATAAGAGAGCGACATACCGAAGATGCCGCGCATCCGCTGCTCCACCTGTCCGCGGCCGTTGCAGGTCGGGCAGGTCTTGACATCGGAAGCATTCTTGGTACCGACACCGCCGCATTCGCGACAAGGGCGGTTATGCTCGATCTCCACCTCCTTGGTACAGCCTTTGGCCATCTCCTCGAGGGTAAGGCGCACGCGGGTGCGGATATCGCGGCCACGCATACGGACACTGCCGCCGTTTCCGCCGAAACCTCCGCCAAAGCCGCCGAAGCCGCCACCACCGCCGAAGAAACTGCCGAAGGCGCCGCCGAAGAGGTCGCGAAGCACATCATTGATATCGCCGAAGCCTTCGAAGCCGCCGGCACCGCCGAAGCCCGCACTGCCGTCCACGCCGGCAAAGCCGAACTGGTCGTACTTCGCGCGCTTCTGCTCGTCGCTCAGCACCGAATACGCCTCCGACGCCTCCTTGAACTTCTCCTCCGCAGCCTTCTTGTCCGCGTCGGAATCGCCCACGTGGCGGTCCGGATGCCATTTCAGCGCCGCTTTCTTGTAAGCGCTCTTTATTTCGTCGAGGGTGGCCTTCTTATCGACGCCCAACACCTCGTAGTAATCTCTTTTCTCTGCCATATTATACACCAACAACTACTTTAGCATAACGGAGTATCTTACCATTGAGCGTATAGCCCGTCTGAACGACATCGATGACCTTGCCCTTCAGCGCCTCGTCCGGCGTAGGGAACTGCGTCACCGCCTCGTGAAAATCCGTATCGAATTCGGCTCCCTTCGCCTCGATGGCCTTCAGTCCCAGGGTATGCAGATAATCGATCAACTTCTTGTAAATCAGCGCCACGCCATTGGTCTCACTGTCCTCGGCACTGACGCCCAGCAGCGCCATTCCACGCTCGCAGTCATCCAGGATGGGCAGCAGCCCCTCGATGGTCTTGGACGCAGCGGAAGCCGTAATGGCCAGCTTCTCCTCGGCACTGCGCCGGCGGAAGGTGTCGAACTCCGCCATCAGGCGAAGATAACTGTCCTTCTCCGCTGCCAATTTGTCAGCGACTTCCTTCATCTGCTGTTCGGTATAAACCTTCTTCTCTTCTTCTTTCACCGCCTTCTTTGCCTGTTCCGGCTTTTTGGCGGCTTGCTTTTCTTTTATGTCTTTTCCCATTCTGTTGTGGTAGTCTATTATCGTCTTTATACAACAATGGCAAGCCGTCAAATAGCCTGCCACCGTTCAAATCTTGACTTTTTGTCAACGGAACAATTTATCCACCGCCTTGGCGGAAGCCCCCATCGAGAAGACCACCACCCGGTCGCCGGGATGAATCTGCGTATTGCCGACGGCGATCTCCGCCTCATTCCCGCGGATAATCCCGCCCACGATCGCATTCTCGGGGAAGGAGATGTCCTTGAGCGGCGCCTTCGTCACCGGGCAGCCGGCTTCCACGAAATACTCCATCACCTCGGCATTGGTGCCCGCCATATACTTGACAAAGCGCGCCTTGCTGCTCAGTGTATATTTGAGGATGCGGCTCGCGGTAATGAGTTTCCGGTTGATCACCTGGTCCACGCCCATCTCCTCGGCCAGGCGGATATACTCTATGTTCTCCACCGCGGCGATCGAACTGGCAATGCCCAACTTCTCCGCAGCCACGCAGGAAAGGATATTGCTCTCGTCCTTGTTCGTCAGGGCGATGAAGGTATCGAATTCGCCGATGGACTCTTCCAGCAGGAAATCGGAGTTGCGGCCGTCGCCGTTCACGATGAGAATACTGTCCGGCAGACGCTCGGAAAGCGCGATGCAGCGCTCCCTGTCCTTGTCGATGATCTTCACGCGGATGCCCTGGGCATCGAGGCTCCGGGCCAGCATCTCGGCGGTCGGCGTCCCGCCCATGATCATCGCCGCGCCGGTACGGACGCGGGTATCGCCGAAAAAGCGCCTCAGGCATTCCTCGCCCTCTTCCTTGGAAATGGTGAAGACAAGGTCGCCGAAGCGGAAGCGCGTGTCGAGTTTCGGGATGATGGTGCTGTCGGAGCGCGATACGGCGATAATGCGGAATTTCTGCAGGTCTTCGGGCGGGTTCATCGCCACGAATTCCGACAGGCGCATATCCGGCAGCGAGGAATTCTCGTCGAGGCGGAATACGGAAATTTTCAGCTTTCCGTGCGCAAAATCCATATTGTCGCTCGAAAGGTTGTTCGCCAGCGCATCGACGATCTCGTCCGCAGCGATGCGTTCGGGGTAGATGACCTGGTCGATGCCGACTTCACGCAGCAGGCGACGGCTTTCGCTGCGGAGCATCTCTTCATCGCCGACGCGGGCGATGACGCGCTTCGCGCCGAGTTTCTTCGCGAGGATGGCACCCATCAGGTTCACTTCCTGCGGAACGAAGGGGTAAACGGCGATATAGAGGTCCGCTTCCGCCACTTCGGCCCGCTCAAGTACCTCCAGCGAGGAAGGGGTGCCTTCGATCGTCTCTACGTCGGCATAGCCGGAAAGACGGGAAAGCCTGGCCCCGTCATCGTCGATGACCGTGACGGCGTGACCGTCGGAACGCAGCATTTTGGCGAGGTGGGAACCCACCTCACCGGCACCTTCAATGACGACTTTCATAATCTCTGAGGTATTGGAATTTCTTTTCTCCCTTCATCCGGCCGAGCCGCATCAGGCAGATGCTGGTGTAGCCTGCGGGCCGGAAGGGGGCGTTTCCGCGCTGGTCCTTGAGCTTGCGGAACTCGCGGTGTGCCCGCCGTACGGCCTTGGCACAGGCCTTCTTGGCGTTCAGGAAATAAAAGATGCAGGCCCCGATGTCCAGCAGATACCGGGTCCCGATGATGAGCGAAGAACGCAGCGAGCGCGGCAGGTTCTTGTGGAGCATCAGGAGGTTGTTGCGGAAATTGAGCTGCAGCTTGAACGGGGATTCCGGCGGCAGGGTACCTCCGCCGACGTGATAGACCGTCGAGGCAGGCACGACATTGACCTCATAGCCGGCGAGTTGTATCCGCCAGCAGTAGTCGATTTCCTCCATATGGGCGAAAAAGCGCTCGTCCAGACCGCCCAGTTGCTCCCAGAGCCTGCGCCGCGTCAGAAGGCAGGCGCCGCTGACCCACATCACGGAGGCGGGGCTGTCGTACTGGCCCTTGTCCTCTTCGGTCTCCCGGAGGATGCGGCCGCGGCAGAAAGGATAACCGAAGCGGTCCAGCCAGCCGCCCGCGGCGCCGGCATATTCGAAGCGCTCGCGGTGATACCAGGAATGCAGTTTGGGCCCGCAGACCCCGCATTCGGGATGGTTGTCCATCCAGTCGACAAGCGGCTCGAGCCAGCCCTTGGGAACTTCGATATCGGAATTGAGCAGCAGGAAGTACTCTGCGTCTACCTGCTTCAGGGCCCGGTTATAGCCGCCCGTGAAACCAAAATTGTGATCCAGGCGGATGAGCCGGACTTCCGGGAATTTTTCAGCGACAAGGTCGGCCGATCCGTCGTGGGAGCAATTGTCCGCCACCACGACTTCTGCATCCAGCCCCTGCACGCTTTCCAGCAGCGGGGGAAGGAAGCGCTCCAGGAATTCCCGGGTGTTCCAGTTCAGGATGACGACGGCCGTTTTCATTTCTTTTCGCAATCGCAGTCTCCGCCACAGTCGCAGTCTCCGCCACAATCACACTCCTTGCCTTCTTCGTGGCAGCATCCTTCGCCCTTCTCCTTGTGGCAGTTTCCCTTCTCCTTGTGGCAGTTGCCCTTTCCGTGGCAGCAGTGGCCCTTTTCTTCCCCGGTGGCTTCGCGTACGCTTTCCACCTTGCCCGTGAAGTGGAGGGTCTTGCCCGCCATCGGGTGGTTGAAGTCCATCAGCACGTTCTGCTCATCGACGGAAATGACGCAGCCCTGGACGAGGTTCCCGTTGTTGTCGACCATCGGGATGACGTTCCCGGGTACGAGGAGGTCGTCGCGGACCTTGCCGTTCTGGGTGAAAGCGGCCTTGGGCAGGGGAATCCGCATCGCGGGATCCACGGTGCCGTAACCTTCTTCAGGACTGAGGGTAAAGGCGAAATCATCGCCCGCCGCCTTGCCTTCGAGTTCGGTCTCGAACTTCGGAAGGAGCATGCCGGCTCCGTGGGTGTATTCAAGGGGCCTGTCGGCACTGGCGCTGTCCGCCACCTTGCCGTCCACGGTCAGGGTGTAGCTCAGGGCTACCACTTTATTCTTCTCGATTTTCATATTCTATTCTCCACTGAAATCAACGGAATTAAACGCTAAGGTAGGAATAAGTTTTGATAAACAAAGTCTTGCATCATCCGCAGCGGCGAAAAACTGCTGCCAGAGAGTCTTCATATTTCCGGTGATGAGCATCCCGTCCACCGGGCGGACCGTTACGCCGTCCTCGAAAAGGAAACCCTCTATCCCGTAGGAAAAATCGCCCGTAGCGGGGTTGCAATTGCCCCCGTTAAAGTCAGTGACGAGGATGCCGCTGCGGCAGCGCCGCAGGAGAGCGGCGCGGTCCCGCGCCTGCTCCGGGCCGCTCTGCGGCCACGGCATCATCTTGACTTTCGTGGACGACTCCACGGTCGGGGCCATCGCCATCTTCCCCGCCATATAAGTGTTGAGGAAGTACTGTTTGACGACGCCGTTCTCTATGATGGGTGCGTTTCGCGTAGCCACGCCTTCCGAGTCGAAGTACTTGGCCCCTTGCAGGCCCTGTTCCCGGGGAAGGTCCACCAGGGTCATCCCCTCGGCGAACAACTTCTGTCCCAGGCTCCCGTCCAGGAAGGAGTTGCCCTGCTGGAGGGAATAGCCGCTCAGGGCGGCGAGCAGGGGAGAGACCAGTTTCCCGGCCACCTCGCTGTCCACCACCATCGTGTATTTCCCGCCCGGGAGCGCAGCGCTGTCCCTCCGCGCACAGGCCCGCTCCAGCGCCCTGCGCCCGCAGGCGGGAGCGTCCAGTGCGTCGGCACGGCTCGAGGAATCCCAGGCGTAACCGCTGTATTTCCGGCCTTCGGCATCCGCGACGGTGATTTCCACGCCGTAGTCGAAGGAGGTTTCCGTATGGCAGCAGACCAGGCCTTCGCTGTCCATCACCAGATTGTCGTTCAGGGAATCGGAGTATTCGCCCTCTTCGGAGAGCAGGAGCATCCCTTCCGGAAGCTCCGCTTTGCCCCGTACGGAGGCCTCCAGCGCCTTTTCTACGCGCTGAGCGGGCAGAACCTTTTCCTGCCGGGCGTCATAGAGGCCGGCTTCCAGGCCCGTCGTGGCGTCGCCCGCCTTGCGTCCCGCTTCCGGCAGTTTGCGGAGCGGGTCGGGCTCCATCGTCTTCGCCATCTCCACGGCCTTGCGGATGAAGCGCTCCAGCGGCTCGCGTTCCGTCCGGTTGGTGGAAAAACTGCCGAAGCGCTGCGCGATGAAAATCTCCAGGGAGAGGGAACTGTCCTCGCAGCGCGTGACCTTGTCCACCTCGCCGTCCAGGGTGGCGACGAGTTCCTCGACGCTGCGGTTCAGCGTCACGCGCGCCGCCTCCGCACCCTGTGCGAGTATCGTATCGATGCACCAGCGCAAGAGCGCCTTGTCTTCTGCCGTAATCATTGTCCGCCTCCTACCGTAAGGTTCTCCACGAGTACGCTGGGAATGCCGCAGGACACCGGAGCGCTCTGCTCCTTGCCGCAGGTCCACTGGCTCTCGTCGATTTTCAGGTCCGAGGCCACCGCACGGATGTCCGCGAGGGCCTTCGGGCCGTTGCCGATGATGTTGATATCCGATACCGGGGCGGTCAGCCGCCCGTTTTCAATGAGCCTTCCGCTCTTGACGAAGAAGGTGAAATCCCCTTCGCCGATCTTGACCTGGCCGTTGGAGAAGCGGTCGACATAGATGCCTTTCCGGACCGATGCGATCAGGTCCTCGACACTGCCGTCGCTGCCGTTTTCCATATAGGTGGCACGCATCCGGGGGATGGGATTGTAGCGGAAACTCTCGCGCCGCCCGTTCCCCGTGGGGGCCACGCCGTACCAGGCGGCGCTGATGCGGTCGTGAAGGAAGGAGGTCAGCACCCCGTCCGTCACCATATAGGTCTTTTGTCCGGGAACGCCCTCGTCGTCGAAATTGCAGGCGCCGCGGTTGCCCGGCAGGCAGCCGTCATCAACAATGTTGATTCCGCTGCGGCAGATGCGCTGGCCCATACGCTCGCAGAAGACCGATTGTCCCTTTCGGTTGAAATCGGCCTCGAACGCGTGTCCCATCGCTTCGTGCAGCAGGATGCCCGATGCGCCTGCGCCCATCACGACGATCATCTTTCCGCCCCGCGGGCGGCGTGCCTCGAAGGCTTCGTCGATGCCCCGGACGACCTCGTCCACCAGTTCGCCCACGACGCGCTCGCTGAGCATTTCCGCTCCCGCGCGGTAACTGCGGCTGGCGTTGTTGTTGATCACCTTCTTTCCGTTCGAGAAGATGGCGGTGACGGCGAGGCTGCCCATCGGCCGCAGGTCTTCGGTCAGTTCTCCCAGCGAGTTGAACATCAGCACTTCGCTCATATCGCAACTGAAGGAGGCGATGACCTTGAGCGTGCGGCTTTCGCGGCGACGGATTTCGCTCTCGATGCGTTGCAGCCAGGGGATGACGGCGGCGCTTTCCACATCGCGCCAGTCCCGGCCGACGGGGTAGAAATTCTGCGCGCCTTCGATGCGATGTGCCACCCCGCAGGCCTTGGGGCTCCCGCCCGCCGCGATGCTCGCCGCGGACCTTGCCGCTTTGCGCAGGGCGGCCATATCGGTGCTCTCGGCATAGGCATAGCCCGTCTTTTCGCCCTTCAGGACGCGGATGCCGCAGCCGTAGTCTTCGTGGCAGCCGCCGGAACTGACGGTGGAATCCCGCAGCATCAGGCTGGTGTACGCGCTGTATTCAAAAAAGAGATCGCACCAGTCTCCGCCGCAGGAAAGCCCCTCGGCCACAAGGGCCTGCAGTTCTTCTATGCTTACGCCGAATGTGCTACTCCTCAGTTTCATAACTGCTTGCAAACTCTTTGATCATATGATACTTTTCGTTGTCCTTGATCATCAGGACGGGCCCCGTTCCCTCGGCGATGACCGAGAACGGGGTGGTGGAATTGTCCGCCAGCACCCAGCGGTCGCACAGGGGGATGTAGGTCTTGAAAAAATAGGACAGGCCCATATAATAGCGCCTGCGGATGGTCTCTTCGGGGATGTTGTGTCCGCCCGCCGCCACGCGGTCCTTGACCCGCTTGACGGCCAGGTCCGGGGAGTTGAGCCAGAAATACAGTACCGTCACGTGGTAGTCCTGCGCGTGCGCCTGCCGGATGATGTTGACCAGCGAGCGCGTGGCGAGCGTCGTTTCGATGCTGAAATCCATGTTCCGGCTTAGCAGGTACTTGATTTTCATCAGCATATAGCGGCTTGCGGAAATGGACGCGGCGGAGGGGTCGAAAGGCGACAGGCTCTTGGCGAACTCGTCCGAATTGACGAACTCCCGGCACTCCAGCATTTCAGGCAAGAGCATATACGAGGCCGTCGTCTTGCCGGCCCCGTTGCATCCTGAAATGATGTAGAGTCTGGGCATTAAGCCGTCGCTGCCTCCAGTTTGCGGAGCATCGAGAACATCACTACGCCGGAGATGACGCAGAGAGCCATCAGGACGGTCCAGTTAATCCAGAGCGGTACGTTGTCCCAGAGCATGGACGGGATGGAACTGAGGTAGTTGCCCACGGCGGTGGCCGCGAACCACAGACCCATCATCAGGCCCTTGTACTTGGGAGGAGCCACTTTGGAGACGAAGCTGATGCCCATCGGCGACAGCAGCAGTTCCGCGAAGGTCAGGACCAGGTAGGTGCCGATGAGGTAGGTCGGGACGACCGGGTCAGGGGAGACACCGCCTACGGAGATGAGTTCCGACGGGGCGGGCTGTCCCTTGGAGGCCATCAGCATAATCAGGTAACCGACGGCCGCCACGAACATGCCGAGGCCGATTTTCCGTGGTGCGGAGGGTTCCTTGCCCTTCGCGGCCAAAGCAGAGAAGAGGGCCATCGACAGCGGGGTCAGCGCCACGACGAAGAAGGGATTGAACTGCTGGAACTGCTGGGGCAGGATGTGGATCTGCGCATCCATGCCGCTGTAGAGCCACCAGGCGCCGCACCACAGCGCGGCGGTTGCCAGGGCGCAAAGGGCCTTGCCGCGGCCTTTCTCCGACTGGAAAATCCCCAGCAGGGTATAGACCGATACGGCGAGCAGCGCGAGTGCCCAGATGTTGAAGCCGATTTTCAGCGGTCCGCTGACAGTGCTCTGGGTGTAGTCACGGGCAAAGTAGGTCAGCGAGGAGCCGTTCTGGTGGAAGGCCATCCAGAAGAAGATAACCACGGCGAATACCCAGATGAGGGCGCTGATCCGCTCGCGGGTCTGCTTCGGGGTGAGTTCCACGGCCGCCTGCGTACCGGCGTCCTTCGCCTGCTTGGCGTTCACGTCCGCGTGCTTGAACCAGCCGCGGCAGCCCAGGTAGATCGCCATCGACAGGATGAGCGAGACGCAGGCGACCGCAAAGCCGAGGTTGTAGGCGGTGGACAGGTGGTTGATGTAGTACTGGCTGAAACTGCCCAGGTCCATCGCGGCGATGTTGCTGCCCGGCATGGCGGCTTTCAGCGCTTCGAACTGGGCCGTGTCGGTAAGCGTACCGGCGATGCACTGGTGCGCCAGCGTGGGGATATCGGCCTTGTAGATGAGGCCTGCGCTGGCGAGATGACGGTTGGTCAGCGCCGTTGCGGCGGTAGGAGCGAACATCGCACCTACGTTGATGGCCATATAGAAGAGGCTGAAGGCTGAATCGCGCTTGGCGCTGTATTTGGGATCGTCATAGAGATTGCCCACCATCACCTGCAGGTTGCCCTTGAAGAGGCCCGTTCCCACGGCGATGAGCAGCAGCGCGCCGATCATCAGCGCCAGTGCGAGCCCGCGCGAGGCGAAGGCGTCGGTCGGAATGGCCAGGCAGAGGTAGCCGGTGAACATCACGCAGATGCCCGTCACAACGCATTTGCCGAAGCCGATCTTGTCCGCCAGCCATCCGCCCACGACCGGCATGAAGTACACGGCAGCGAGGAAAATGGCATAGAACTGTCCGGCCGCCGCAGCGGAGAATCCGAACTTGGCCTGCAGGAAGAGCAGGAAAATGGCGAGCATCGTATAATACCCGAAACGCTCGCCCGTATTCGCCAGGGCCAGCGCATAAAGTCCTTTCGGTTGTCCTTTGAACATTACAGTTTTAGTTTTTGGTCAAAAGACAAAGATACGAAAAATTTTATTCTTTCCGGCGGCTGAGTTGCCAGGAGTTGAAGATGTTCTGCCAGATGCTGTAGATGCCGCCTACGACGGAGGAGACGGGATTCATGAAGGTGTAGGCCATCCAGATAATCAGGATGGTGTTTTTCTGGCCGAGGGCCTGTCCGGCGCTGACGGTGCGGTCGAAGAACGAGCCGACGAGCCGTCCCACGCCGAAATTGAAGATGCAGACGACCAGCGCCACCGCGGCGAGGATGCCCAGCAGGGCGCCCGGCGCTTCGGAATGGACGATGGAGCGCGTGCACATCAGGATGGCGAGCGTCAGGCAGACGGCCCAGAGGTAGAAGGAAAGTCCGACGTGCCGGAGGATACGCCGATACAGCCGCGGGAACAGATAACGCACCAGCCAGGCGCAGAGGCAGGGGAGGATCAGCAGCGGGAAGACCTTGACGAAGATGTGGTTGAAGGCCAGGCTGAAGGGAACCCCCTCCATCGGATGCAGGAAGGGAATGACGGCGGGCACCGCCACCGCCACCAACAGATTGATCAGGACCGTATAGGTGATGACCCCCGCCATGTCGCCGCCCAGCTTGCCCGTTACCACGGCGCAGGCATTGGCGGTGGGGCAGATGAGCACCAGCATCGCCGCTTCCAGCGGAATACGCCAGAGCCCTTCTTCGGGCGCGAAATAGACGGCGGCGGCAAAAATCAGGAACATCACGGCCTGGATGCCCAGCAGGATGAACTGCCAGCGATGCGGTTTGAGCTGATGCGGTTCGATCTTGCAGAAACTCAGGAACAGCATCGAGAAAAGCAGGAGCGGCTGCAGGGAGGTGCAGATCTTCTCAAGCACCGGTCCGGCGGGATGCAGGGCCGGGATGCTGTGGTAGATCAGGTACACCGAGGCCCCGGTCGCCATCGCGATAACCAGTATCCAATCCTTGATAAATCGCATCATGTTCGCAAAGTTAGGATTTTGTTTCTATATTTGTGTGACTAAAACCAGAAATTATGCTATTGATGATTCCATTGATGATTGGCTGGTGGGAGATTGTCATTATCGCGGTCGTGGCCCTTATCCTGCTCGGCGGAAAGAAGATTCCCGAGTTCATGCGTGGCGTCGGTGAAGGCGTTCGCGGGTTCAAGGACGGGCTGAACGGGGTAAAGAAGGACATTCAGAAAGATTCTGACAAAGAGCCTGAAAACCAGTGAGTTCCCCTGATGCTGAGATGAGCTTCTGGGACCATCTGGACGTATTGAGGGGTACCTTGATACGCTCGTTGGTCGCTTTGGCCGTGGCGTGCATTCCCGGCCTTTGCTGGAGACGGCTGCTCTTCGACGGCATCATCCTCGCTCCGACCCGCCCGGATTTCCCGGTATACCGCCTGCTGGGCTGGCGGATGCAGATGCAGCTCATCAATGTGGAGGTCAGCGCGCAATTCTTCGTGCATCTGCGCTGTGCGCTCATCGCCGCGCTGGTCCTGGCCTTTCCCTACATCGTCTTCGAACTTTGGCGTTTTGTCGCGCCCGCCCTCTACGAGCGCGAGAAAAAAGCGGTGAAGAAGGCTTTCGGCCTGTCCTCACTGCTTTTCTATACCGGCGTCCTCGTCGGCTATTTCGTGGTGCTGCCCGCCTGCCTGCAATTCTTTATGAACTACACGGTCAGTGACGCGGTGGCGAACACGATTACGCTCGGCTCCTACATTTCCCTCTTCGGGTCGATGGTGCTGCTCATCGGCATCGCCTTCGAATTTCCCGTCGTCATCCTGATCCTTTCATCGCTCGGAATCGTGGGGAAGGCAGGGCTGCGCAAGTCGCGCGCCTATGCGCTGATCGGCATACTGACCCTGTCGGCGCTGATTACCCCTTCGGACCCGATATCGATGCTGGTGCTCTCCGCACCGCTGTACCTGCTTTATGAATTGAGCATCCTGCTTTGCAGGAATTAGTGCTGTTCCGGCCTGCAAAGCGCCTCCAACTGCGAAAAGACCTTGCTCCAGACGGCGGCCTCATCGGTCAGGACGAGCCGCTCCGGATGGAACTGCACGGCGGCGATGGGCAGGCTGTCGCATTCAAAGGCTTCGATGATGCCGTCCGGTGCCGTAGCGCTCACGCGGAAGCCCGGGGCCAGCGCCTTCACCGCCTGATGGTGGCTGGTATTGACCGTAAATTTCCCTTTGCCGATGATGCGGGCCAGGCGCGAGCCGCGGACGATCCGGACGGGATGCCCCTGCTCGCTGCGGTGATCCAGCGCGGAAGGACACTGTGAGGGCAGGTCCTGCCAAAGACTGCCGCCGAAATACACGTTCAGGACCTGCATTCCCCGGCAAATGCCGAAAATGGGCTTATGCTGCCGGAGCGCCTCGCCGATGAGACGGAATTCGAAGGCATCACGCCGGGCATTCACCGTCCCGAGCTCCGGAACTGCGGTTTCTCCGAAGAGCAGCGGATCCAGGTCCTCGCCGCCGGGCAGCAAAATCCAGTCTACGGCGCGTACGGCTTCCGAGAGCAGGGTGGAATCGGCGATATCGGGAAGGACGACGGGCGTATGGCCCGCCGCCATCAGGGCATTCAGGTAATTGGCGTCCGCAGCACAGCCGCCCGCTTCGGGGCACTTGTCCGCCACGCCCACGCGCCACTGCCCGGCCGCCGGAAAGGAAAGGACGGCCCAGAGCAGAAGGATATGCAAGAATCTCATCATCAGACGATTCCCTGCTCGAGCATAGCCGTCGCCACCTTCATGAAGCCGGCGATGTTCGCTCCCTTCACATAGTCCACGCTGCCGTCGGGCCGCTGGCCGTACTTGACGCAGGCCTTGTGGATGGAATCCATAATGAAATGCAGTTTCTCATCGACTTCCTTCTCGCTCCAGTTGATGTGGGAAGCGTTCTGGGTCATCTCCAGGCCGGAAGTGGCCACGCCGCCGGCATTGACCGCCTTGCCCGGGGCAAAGAGCACGCCGTTCTCCTGGAAGAAAGTGATGGCCTCGGGCCTGCAGCCCATATTCGAAACCTCGCAGCAGCACCAGCAGCCGTTCTTCTTGAGTTTCTCGGCGTCCTCGCCGCTCAACTCATTCTGGAAAGCGCAGGGGAGAGCGATGTCGCAGGGGATGTCCCAGGCCTTGCCGCCCGGCGTAAACTTGCATTTGTCCG
Source organism: Bacteroidales bacterium (assembly GCA_016282145.1). Lineage (GTDB taxonomy): Bacteria > Bacteroidota > Bacteroidia > Bacteroidales > UBA932 > Cryptobacteroides. The sequence continues at coordinate 22,271 of JAEEJZ010000028.1, forward strand.
GGAACTTGGTGGCCATATCTTCCACGCGGTCGCGGTTGGAGGCACGCATCTCCGGCATATAATCGATCATTTCCGGCGTAATGCCGCCGGGAATGGAACAGACCCCGTCCGGTCCGGAAATGGCGATGACCTGCGCCCCGAGTTCCGTCGCTTTCTTCGACGCGCCCCAGGCGACGTTGCCAAAGCCGGAAATGGCCACTTTCTGCCCCTTGATATCCTTGCCGATGCGGTGCAGCAGGTTCTGCGTAAAATACAGCGCCCCGTAGCCCGTAGCTTCAGGCCGCAGGATAGAACCGCCCCAGGTGATGCCCTTGCCGGTCAGCACGCCGGTATTATACTCACGCGCCAGTTTCTTGTACATTCCGTACAGATAGCCGATCTCGCGTCCGCCGACACCCACGTCGCCCGCAGGAATATCCTGGTCCGGGCCGATACACTGCCAGAGTTCCGTCATGAATGCCTGGCAGAAGCGCATGATTTCCTCATCGCTCTTGCCCTTGGGATCGAAATCCGAACCCCCTTTCGCCCCGCCCATCGGCAGGGTCGTCAGCGCATTCTTGAAGGTCTGCTCGAAGCCCAGGAACTTCAGCATCGACAGCGAGACCGCACGATGAAAACGCAGCCCGCCCTTATAAGGACCGATGGCACTGTTGAACTGCACCCGCCAGCCTGTATTCGTGCAAACCTGTCCCGCATCATCGATCCAGGTGACACGGAAACTGAACACCCTGTCCGGCTCTACCAGCCGCTCCACAATCTTCGCCTTCTCAAACTCCGGATGCCGGTTATACACCTCTTCGACGGATTCCAGCACCTCCTGCACCGCCTGAAGGTATTCCACCTCTCCGGGATACTTCGCGCGCAGCCGCGCCATCAATTCCTTAGTTTTCATACTTGTTCAATATTATAATTTTTTGCTTTAAGACGGTTGCGTTTGTGTCAAGAAACCCGTGCCACCCTCGGCACCGTAAGAGGGAGGGGCCCACGAAGTGGGAGGGGTCGCGATAGCGACGGTTTCGAGATACAAATGCAACCGGCAATCATCGGGCAAAAAACTTTACTTATATTCATCCCATGCTTTGATCTTGAGACCAGAAGCGGGCAGGGTACAAAAAGCCGTGATGAACGCCGTCGCCAAGCGCGCATTCGTAATCAGCGGCACATTGAAATCGACCGCCGCCCGCCGGATCTTATACCCGTTCGTAAGTTCCGTCCGCGTAAAATTCTTGGGAATATTCACCACCAGGTCCACCCGGTGCTCCTTGATCAGCTCCTGCACGGGGACATCCTCCTGTCCGCCCTTCTCCCCGGGCCAGAGCGCCAGTTTCGCCGGAATGCCGTTGGATTCGAGATAATCGCGGCTGCCGCGCGTTCCCCACAACTCGAAGCCGTGCTTGTCCAGCAGGCGGCAGGCTTCCAGCAGATCGGCCTTCTGCCGGGCATCGCCGGAAGAAATCAGCACCGCCTTGCGCGGAATCTGCATTCCTACGGAGAGCAGCGCCTTGAGCAGCGCCTCATCGAAATTATCGCCGATGCAGCCCACCTCTCCGGTCGAAGTCATATCCACGCCGGAAACGGGATCCGCCTGGTTGAGGCGGGCAAAGGAGAACTGCGAGGCCTTCACGCCCACATAATCCAGTTCGAACGCATCCTTGCGGCAAGGCTCCGGATGCATGCCGAGCATCGCCCGGGTCGCCAGGTCGATGAAATTCTCCTTGAGGATCTTGGACACGAAGGGGAAACTCCGGGAGGCGCGCAGGTTGCACTCGATGACCTTGATGAATCCGTGCTGTGCCAGGAACTGGATATTGAACGGACCGGTAATATGCAGCTCCGCAGCGATGGCGGATGCAATCTTGCGGATCTTGGCGGCAGTGACGCCGTAAATCTTCTGGGGAGGGAACTGCATGGTCGCGTCGCCGGAATGGACGCCCGCGAACTCCACGTGTTCGGAGATGGCATAGGCGAGCAGTTTCCCTCCGTCGGCGACGGCATCGAACTCGATTTCCTTGCAGCGCTTCATAAAGGAACTGATGACCACCGGATGCTCTTCGGACACCTCTACGGCCAGTTCCAGGAACTTCTCGAGGTCTTCGCGGCTGTAGCAGACATTCATCGCCGCGCCGGAAAGCACGTACGACGGCCGCACCAGCACGGGGAAGCCGACTTCCTCGACAAAGGAATAGACCTGGTCCATCGTGGTCAGTTCGCTCCAGCGGGGCTGGTCGATGCCGAGTTTATCCACGATGGAGGAGAACTTGTTGCGGTCCTCCGCCCGGTCGATATCCACGGCGGAAGTGCCGAGTATCTTGATTCCCTCGTTCTTCAGGGGCAGGGCGAGGTTGTTCGGAATCTGTCCGCCCACGCTCACGATGACGCCGTGCGGCTGCTGGAAGGCGCAGATTTCCAGGACGCTCTCCAGGCTCAGTTCGTCGAAGAAGAGCCGGTCGCAGATATCGTAGTCGGTAGAGACGGTTTCCGGATTGTAATTGATCATAATAGTCTGGAAACCGTTGTTCTTCAGCGTCTTGACCGCGCTGACGGAGCACCAGTCGAATTCTACGCTGCTGCCGATGCGGTAGGCGCCCGAACCGAGCACCACCACGCCGCTGCCGCCTTCGCCCCGCTTCACATCGTGGCCGGAGCCGTCGTAACTGAGGTAAAGGTAATTGGTCAGTTCCGGATCCGCGGAAGCGTGGGTACGGATCTTCTTCACGCTGGGACGGATGCCCATCGCCTGGCGGGCTTTGCGGATTTCCTCCTCGCGCACGCCCAGCACCCGGGCCATCTGGATATCGGAGAAGCCCTGGCGCTTGCATTTGTCCATCAGGGACTTGTCCAGCGCGGAAAGGCTCTTGCAGGATTCCAGTTCGCGGTAGGTATTCTCAATATTCAGCAGCGAAGCAAGGAATACCTTGTCGATGCGGGTCAGTTCATAGATACGGTCGATGCTGTAGCCCGCCTCCATCGCGGCGGCAATGGCAAAGACGCGGCTGTCCGTAGGGTGGGAGAGGGCGTAATCGAGGTCTTTCTCCGCATAGGGCTTGTTGCACACAAAACCGTTGGCGCCCTGTCCGATCATACGCAGGCCCTTCTGGATGGCTTCTTCCATACAGCGGCCGATGGCCATCACTTCGCCCACGCTCTTCATACTGGTGCCGATTTCCCGCGATACGCCGTGGAATTTGGCCAGGTCCCAGCGGGGAATCTTACAGACGACATAATCCACCTGCGGCGATTCGTCGGCGTGCCCGATTTCGTGCAGTCCGTAGCCGAGGCCGATCTTCGCAGCTACGAAGGCCAGGGGATAGCCGGTGGCCTTGGAGGCGAGGGCGGAAGAACGGCTGAGCCGGGCGTTCACCTCGATGACGCGGTAATCGCTGCCGTCCGGGGCAAAGGCAAACTGGATATTACATTCACCGACGATATTCAGGTGACGGACGATCTTGAAGGATAGTTCGTGCAGGTAATCGATCTGCTCTTGGGTAAGGGACTGCGTCGGAGCGACGACGATACTCTCGCCGGTATGGATGCCGAGCGGGTCGAAGTTCTCCATATCGCAGATGATGAGGCACTTGTCATAACTGTCGCGCACCACCTCGAACTCGATTTCCTTCCAGCCCTTGAGCGATTTCTCCACCAGGACCTGCGGCGAGAAAGAAAAGGACTTGCGCGCCGTCGCGTCCAGTTCGGCCTCGTCGTCGCAGAAGCCGGAACCTAGTCCGCCGAGTGCGTAGGCCGCCCGCAGAATCACCGGATAACCCACTTCATTTGCCACGCTCTTGGCCTCTTCCAGCGATTCGGCCGCGTGGGAGCGGATGGTCTTGATGTCGATTTCGTCGAGACGCTTCACAAACAGGTCGCGGTCTTCCGTGTCGATGATGGCCTGGACCGAGGTGCCCAGCACCTTGATGCCGAATTCCTTCAGCGTGCCGTTCCGGTGCAGTTCAATCCCGCAGTTCAGTGCCGTCTGCCCGCCGAAGGCCAGCAGAATCCCGTCGGGGCGCTCCTTCTCGATCACCTGACGGACGAAGTCCGGCGTCACGGGCAGGAAATAAATCTTGTCCGCAATCCCTTCCGTCGTCTGCACCGTGGCAATGTTGGGGTTGATGAGGACGGTGGAAATGCCTTCCTCACGCATCGCCTTCAGTGCCTGTGCGCCACTGTAATCAAACTCTCCGGCCTGCCCGATTTTCAACGCGCCCGACCCGAGAATCAACACCTTCTTGATCGCTTCCTTGTTCATCTTACCTTTAATAAAATAATATACTGATTAACTAATCACCATTTTGCCGCCTTGTCCATCAGCGCCTTGATGCGGTCGTTGCATAAGTTCCCGAGACTGCCGATATGGCTGTGCCGCAGGTCGGACGCCTTGAGCGCCGCGCCGCCGCCGAACTTGAATTCCCCACGGTTCACCTCTTCTCCCACCTGCCGGTAGGCATCGCGGAAGGCCATTCCTCCGAGCACCCGCCGGTTCACCTCTTCCACCGTAAACAGGTAATCGTAAATCGGCGATTCCAGGATATGCGTATTGATTTCGATATGCTCCAGCATCAGGCGGGTGATGCGGATGCAGTCGTGCGCCATCTCCAGCACCGGGAACAGAATATCCTTGAGCAACTGATAATCCCGATGATAGCCGTGCGGCATATTGCTGCAGAGCAGGTTGATCTCGTTCTCCGCGGCCATGATGCGGTTGCACTTCCCGCGCACCATCTCCCAGACGTCCGGATTCTTCTTGTGGGGCATGATGCTCGACCCCGTCGTCAGATTGTCCGGGAAATGGATGAAGCCGAAATTCGGGCACATATACAGGCAACAGTCGGAGGCGAACTTATTGAGCGTCAGTGCCAAACTGCCGATGGCGCCGGCAACTGCCCGCTCGCTCTTTCCGCGTGACAACTGCGCCGCGACGCTATTGTAATCCGGACTGTCGAAGCCCAGGAGTTCCGTCGTCATTTCGCGGTCCAGCGGGAAGGAATTGCCGTATCCCGCCGCCGATCCGAGCGGATTGCGGTTCACCACCCGGTAGGCACCGCCCAGCAGGTACATATCATTCACCAGGGCTTCGGCATAGGCGCCGAACCAGAGGCCGAAGGACGAAGGCATCGCCACCTGCGCGTGCGTATAGCCCGGCAGCAGCACTTCCTTATATTGCTCGCTCAGCGCCTGCAACTGCGAGAACAGGCCCTGGAGTTCCTCGCGGAAACCCAGCAACTCCGCCCGCAGGTACAGTTTGATATCGACGAGCACCTGGTCGTTCCGGGAACGCCCTGCGTGTATCTTCTTGCCGATTTCCCCGAGCCGTTCGGTCAGCAGCAGTTCCACCTGGGAGTGGATGTCCTCCACGTCCGGAGCCAGGGTGAAGGTCCCCGCTTCGATGGAGGCGGCGATCTGTTCCAGCCCCGCATCCAGCCGCTCGAACTCGTCCCGGCCCAGCAGCCCGATGCTCTCCAGCATACGGATGTGTGCCCGGGAGCCCTGCACGTCATATTTTGCCAGTCTGAGGTCCAGGACCCGGTCCTGTCCTACGGTGAAATCCTCCACCGCATCCTCGGCCTTCACGCCCTTATTCCAAAGTGTTGCCATATTGCGCTATGAATTGGATGTATTGTCTGACCGCCGCTTCTATTTCGCTGACGCGGATGAACTCGTCCGCCTTGTGCGAACGGGCCGATTCTCCCGGTCCCATCTTCACGGCGTCGGCGCTGATGCGCATCCAGTCGGAAGTGGTGGGGGAGGAGTAGGTTTCCAGGCCCAGGGCCTGCACGGTTTTCATCAGGAACCCGTCGTCCGCCGTAGCGGAGGAGCGGTTACGCAGATTCCTCGCCTTCAGTTCACTGCGGCAGAGGCCCTGCAGTTCCGCCAGGATTTCCTCGTTGGTATAACATTCGTTGGGACGCACGTCCACCACGAAAGTGCAACTGTCCGGGACGACGTTGTGCACCGTTCCCGCCTGTATCTGCGTGACATTCAGCCGCACCGGTCCCATCTTCGCCGACTCGCGCGCAAAGCGGTGGGCCCGGAGTTTCGTAATATCGTCCAGGGCGATGTAGAGGGCGTTCACCCCTTCATTCCGGGCGGCGTGTCCGCTGACGCCCTTTGCCGTTCCGTCCAGCACCAGCAGGCCGCGTTCGCTGGTCGCCGCGTGCATTCCCGTAGGCTCGCCGACGATCACGTCGTAGGGAGAGGGGAGCGTTCCGGTGGCGAAGGGGCCTTCCTCCGAATAGAGCCAGCGGGAGCCGTTTTCTCCCGCGCGCTCCTCTTCGCAGGTCAGCGCCAGCACGAGGTTGAAGGGCAGTTCTTTGTCCAGGAAGTAGCGGAAGGCGGCCGTCATCGCGACGACGCTGCCGCCGTCGTCATTGCTCCCCAGCCCCCAGACCGTCTCCGGATCGTCGCCGGGGTCGTGCGGGTCGCGGGTATAACTCTGCGCGGCGGGGACGGTGTCGATGTGCGCGTCCAGTACCAGGGTGCGCGGACCGCTGCCGCGTTTGAGGGCCGTCAGGTTATTGCCGTAGCGCACGCAGGGCAGCCCGAAAGCCAGCAATTTCGCGGCGAGCATCGTACACACCCCGTCCTCGTCGAAGGTGACCGAGGGGATGCGCACCATCCCGCGCAGCAGCGCTACCGCGTCTTGTGTCAGTTTCTCTATCATAGACAAATGCTTGTGCCGGAGGTCCCTAACGGGGCGGAACTGTGCTGGATGACCACCTTGGGAACGCCCTGCGAAAGGACCTTGAATGCATTTTCGAGTTTCGGGAGCATCCCTCCGTCGATGCGCCCTTCCGCGAGCAGCCTGCGGTAGGCCTCCGTATCGATGCGCGCAATCAGGGTCGCATCATCATTCTTGTCGAGCAGCACGCCGGACTTTTCGAAGCAGATGATCAGTTCCGCGCCCAGGGCGGCGGCGACCGAAGAGGCGACCGTATCGGCATTGGTATTCAGCAGATGGCCGCTTCCGTCGTGGTTGATGGCGTTGATGACCGGGGTAAAGCCTGCGTCGATGAGTTTGCGCAGCGCCGCGCCGTTCACGCTTTCTTTCCGGACATCGCCGACCTGGCCGAAATCGACCTCCCTGCCTTCTACGCTGATCGGCGGCCGCTTGGCCGCGCGCAGGATGTCGCCGTCGCAGCCCGAGAGGCCCAAAGCGTTGCAACCTGCCTTCTGGAGCAGGGCGCAGATGTGCTTGCTGCACCAGCCGGCATAGACCATCGTCACGATCTGCAGGGTCGCTTCGTCCGTGATGCGGCGGCCTCCCACCATACGGGCGGGAATGCCCATCTTCTCCTGCAGGCGCGAGGCCATCACGCCACCGCCGTGCACCAGGACCCTGGGCCCTTCGAGCGCGGCGAACTGCGCACAGAACGCGGAGAGCAATTCCTCGTTATCTACGACGTTTCCGCCTATTTTGACGACTTTGATCACAGGCTTTCCAACATTTTCTTGATGACGGTCTGTACGGATACCACCCGGTTGGCCGCTTCCGGAATGACGATGCTGCGGTCGGAATCGATCACTTCGTCCGACACGATCATATTCCGGCGTACGGGCAGGCAGTGCATAAAGTAGGCATTGTCCGTTACGGCCATATGCGCCGCGTCGATGGTCCAGCCCATATCCTTGTTCAGGACCTTTCCATAATCCTGCGGACGGGTGACGCCCGGGCAGCTCCAGTTCTTGGCGTACACGAAATCGGCGCCTTCCAGCGCTTTCATCTGGTCGTATTCCACTTTCGCATTTCCTGCGAAGCGCGGATCCAGTTCATAGCCTTCCGGATGGGTGATGACGAAGTCCACGTCCGCGGCATTCATCCACTCTGCAAAGGAGTTGGGAACGGCCTGCGGCAGGGCACGGGGGTGCGGCGCCCAGCTCAGGACGACCTTCGGACGGGCCTTGGTTTTGTATTCCTCGATAGTAATAAGGTCCGCAAAGGCCTGGCAGGGATGCACGGTGGCCGATTCCAGGCTGATGACCGGCTTTCCGCCGTATTCGATGAACTGCCGCAGCACGGTCTCCGCGTAATCGTAGTCGCGGTCCGTCAGGCCGGCGAAGGAGCGCACGCCGATGATGTCGCAATAACTGCACATCACCGGAATGGCCTCGCGCAGGTGCTCGCTCTTGTCGGAGTCCATCACCACGCCGAGTTCCGTTTCCAGTTTCCAGGCGCCCTGGTTGACATCCAGGACCATCACGTTCATCCCGAGGTTCAGGGCGGCTTTCTGGGTGCTGAGGCGGGTGCGGAGGCTGTTGTTGAAGAAGACGATGAGGATGGTGCGGTTGCGGCCCAGCGCCTGGTCATCGAACGGATGCTCCTTGACGTACTTGGCTGCCGCGAGTCCGGCCTTCAGGTCTCCCAGATCTTTTACTGATATGAATTCTTTCATTGTAGTATAAGCGTGTTTAGTAACTATCTAAAAATAAGCTGCTGCAACTTTTGTCAGGAGTCCTCTGCTCCCTGTTGCTGCGCAACCCTATCCGGGTAAATGGTCGCAGAGAACAGCCTGCCATCGTTTAATGCAGCACCTTATTTTTTTAGTACCAGTCAATTTGTAAGGCTATTCCATGCTTGGATAAATCTATTGGCCGTTTCGGCGGAAACGGTCAGGGAGGGGAGCAGACGGATGACCGAGGCGCCGGCGGCGCCGGTGAAGAAGTGCTTTTCGAAAAGCAGCCGGTCCCGGAGGGTCTCATAGCCGGGCTGCAGTTCCAGCCCGATCATCAGGCCCCGTCCGCGGTATTCCTTGACAGCCTTGCTGCCTTCCAGTCCGCTGCGGAAAACTTCTCCGACGCGGGCGGCATTTTCCACCAGGTGTTCGCTCTCGATGACGTCGAGCACGGCGATCGCGGCGCTGCAGGCCAGGTGATTGCCGCCGAAGGTGGTGCCGAGCATACCGTATTCGGCCGGGATGTTCGGAGAAATCAGTACGCCGCCGATGGGGAAGCCGTTGGCCATGCCCTTGGCGGAGGTGATGATATCGGCGTGCACGCCGCTGTGCTGATGGGCGTAGAACTGCCCGGTGCGGCCGTAGCCGGATTGGATTTCATCGGCGATGAGCAGGGTCCCCGTCCGGTCGCAGAGGCGGCGGAGTTCCTGCAGGAAGGCGTCCGTCGGCTCGTGGATGCCGGATACGCCCTGGATGCCCTCGATGATGACGGCGGCGTATTCCCGGCTCTCCAGTTCCCGCTCCACCGCGGCGGCGTCGTTCAGTGCGACGAAACTGACCAGGGGATTGGCGTTGAAAGGGGAGCGGATCTTCGGATTGTCCGTGACCCCGACCGCTCCGCTGGTCCTGCCGTGGAAGGCCTTGGAGAAGGCCAGCACGCGGGCCCGGCCCGTGGTGAATGAGGCGAGTTTCAGCGCGTTCTCGTTGGCTTCGGCCCCGCTGTTGCAAAGAAAGAGCGAGTAGTCGTCATAACCGCTTACCCGCCCGAGCCGTTTTGCCAGTTCCTTTTGCAGGGAATTCTGCACGGCATTGGAATAGAAGCCCAGCCGCTGCAGCTGCTCGCTTACAACTTTGACGTAGTGCGGATGGCAGTGGCCGATGCTGATGACCGCATGGCCACCGTAGAGGTCGGTGTATTCCACCCCGTCCTTGTCCCACAAGGTCGTATCGAGACCCCGCACAGGCTCGATATCCCACAGTTTATATACTTTAAATAGGTCCATTGTCTAGAATGCGGAAGCTTTCAGTTTCAGTCCGGCGTCCTCCGGGAGGCCGAACATAATGTTCATATTCTGCACCGCCTGTCCGGAAGCGCCCTTGAGCAGATTGTCGATCACGGAACTGACGACGAGCCGCCCTTCGTGCTTTTCCAGGCTGAGCAGGCACTTGTTCGTGTTGACGACCTGCTTCAGGTCCACCGGGACGTCGCTCACGAAAGTGAAGCGCGCATCGGCATAGAAATCCTTGTAAAGTTGCTTCGCTTCCTCTTCGGAGAGGGGACAGTCGAGATGCGCCGTGGCAAAGATGCCGCGCGTGAAATCTCCGCGCAGGGGGACGAAATCGATGCGGGCGGCGTCGCTGCCCTGCAGTTTCGAAAGGTTGCGGCAGATTTCTTTCAGGTGCTGGTGCGTAAAGACCTTGTAGGCGGAGATATTGTCCGAGCGCCAGCTGAAGTGCGTGGTTGCGCCGGGTTTGACGCCTGCGCCGGTAGAGCCGGTAATCGCGTTGACGCTGACTTCCCCGCGCAGCAGGCCCGCCTTTGCGAGCGGCAGGAGCGCCAGTTGTATCGCCGTGGCGAAGCAGCCGGGATTGGCCACTTTTTCCGCTGCGGCGATGCGGTCGCGCTGCCATTCGGGCAGGCCGTAGACATAGCCTTCGCTTTCGTCGCGGAAATCCTGCGCCAGGTCGATGATTTTCAGCCCTGCGGGCGCCTGGTGCGAAGCCCAGAACTCGGCGCTCATTCCGTGCGCTGAGCAGAGGAAAAGGGCGTCGATGCCCTCGAGGTCGATCCGGTCGGTGAAACGGAGTTCCGTATCGCCAAGCAGTCCGCCGTGGACTTCGTAGAGGAATTTTCCTGCGCTGCTTGTGGAATGCACCCAGGCGATGCGTGCCTCAGGATGGTTGACCAGAATTCTGATGAGTTCTCCGGCGGTGTAGCCCGCCCCTCCTATGATGCCGACCCGTATCATTTCTCGAAAATTTCTACAAGATTAGTTATTTTTTTCGAGTTTGGCAAGTTGTTGAAAAACTGTTGAGAAACTTTTGGTTGTCTCTATTGCGTGCTCAATTATTCGGTGTAATTTTGTAGCTTGAAAAATTCGTTTATTGAATTAAATCAACACTATATGCACAAAATTAAGAAAGAGACGTACGAACGTCCTGATTGTAATTTGCGCGTGGTACGATTCGCGCAGAGCCTGCTGGCTTTTTCCACCGAGGGAAATACCATTCAAGATGCCAATCTTGAAGAGTGGGATGATGAACTTTAAAAACGACTGCCTTATGAAGAATCTTTTTAAAGTCCTTTTCGTCGCCGCTGCGACCACTGTGCTTTTTGCTTGCACAAAGGAAACTGAATCCGAAACCGGAATTATCCGCACCGTGCAGTTCGCTGCCGGCCCTGTATCCAAAACCGTATTCGGCACGCCAGCCGATGGTAAAGTCCCTACGCTTTGGACAGATACCAAAACTGTTGGTATTTCGTTGAATCTGGCAACTACCAAGCAGTCCACTAAACCTGAGCTGTTTGATGGTGGCGAAAGCGCCACTTTTAAGGCTGATATCACCGACAGCGGTTCCTCCCCCTATACTTTCTATGCTGTGAGTCCGTATTCCTCAGTCGTCAGTGTCAACAGTTCATATCAATCCATCCAGGTGGAAATTCCGGCCAGCCAGACGCCGCTGGCTACCTCCGTCGACGAAAATGCACAGATACTGTATGCCAAATATGAAGCGGGCGACAGTTTCCCTACTACGCTCGTGGCTATGGATTTTGCCCATCTGACGGCTTACGGAAAGATATCCTTCTCCAATCTTGCCCTTGCTTCGAGTGAGACGATTTCCTCTGTCTCCCTTACGGCAGCCGAGAATTGGGCGGGCCGTTATTATTACTACGTCTCAGATGATAACCTGGAGGCGAGTTCCGCAGGGAAGACCATCACGCTTACCACTTCCAGCGCTACTGATATCTGGTTTGCCTGCGCTCCGGTAGATCTGGGTGGCAAGCAGGTCAAGGTGGTCATTGCTACGGACCAGGGTAATACCTATACCAAACGGATTACCATTCCCGAGGGTGAAAAATATCTTTTCAAGTCAGGGAAAGTCAATGCCTTTACCATCAATATGAACGGTATTGAGCCCGACGGCCCCGTCCAGTACGAACTGGTGACCAATCCTGCAGACCTTACTGTGGGCAGTCAGGTCATCATTGCCGCGCCCGGAACCACGGCGATCGCTATGAGTACCACCCAGAATGGCAACAACCGCGGCCAGACGAGCGTGACCAAGTCTTCGGACGGTTCTGCGATTACCAGCCCCGGTGATGCCGTGCAGATTCTTACCGTCGAGGCCGGTAACATTGCGAATACCATCGCATTCTCTACCGGCGAAGGATATCTCTATGCTGCCAGTTCCGGAAGTAACTATCTCAGAACGGAAGAAACTCTCTCAGACAATAGTTCCTGGACGGTTGCCATTGATGATGTAACAGGCCAAGCGACAGTCCTTGCACAAGGCAACAATACCCGCAATTTGATGCGGTATAATAGTGGTAGCAGTATTTTCTCCTGCTATGCTTCCAACACAACAACAGGCACGCCTGTGTCTATCTACATCCTTGCCGTCGATTGGGTTCTGGACAACATCGCCGTAACGACGGCTCCCGACAAGACCACGTATGAGGCGGGTGAGGACTTTGACCCGGCCGGCATGGTCGTTACCGCCCACTATGTGGATGCAGACGACAGTGAACACACAAAGGATGTAGTGATTGCAAATAGCGACCTGACCTTCGATCCGGAAACGGACCTTCAGGCGGGTACCACCAGCGTTACCATTTCCTACGGCGGAAAGGAAACGACGCAGGAAATTACCGTATCTGCAGCCAAGATTTGGGATCTGCAGAGCATCGCGGTTAGCACGGAGCCTGACAAGACCACCTACACCGAAGGTGAGTACTTTGACCCGACCGGACTCGTTGTCACTGCCACTTTCGAAGAGCGCGGTAATACGAGCAATACGAAGGACGTGGTTGTCGATAATGGCGATCTTGAGTTCACGCCCAGTACTTCCACTGCGCTGACCACCAGCGA
>JAEEJZ010000029.1 GCA_016282145.1 Bacteroidales bacterium
AATTACAAGTTTGGCACCAGATCATCAGGGCCTTTCTCGAGGTATAATGGTGCGGTTGACAACAAGACCGTCCTTGATCCTGAAGACGATGCAGTTGCCGTTGCCCTCGGCGGTAGTTGGCGTATGCCGACATTGAGCGAATGCCAGGAGTTGTTGGATAATTGCACAACAACTTGGACAACATTGAACGGAGTATACGGTAGAAAGTTCACCAGTAAAAAGACCGGTTACACGAACAAGTGGATATTTCTTCCTGCCGCCGGCTACCGGGAAGGTACGGGTCTCAGCAATGCAGGCTCCAACGGCAACTATTTGTCCTCTTTCCTCCATCCGGACTACCCGGAATACGCGATCGGCTTGTACTTCCATTCGGGCGGTGTGGATTTGGGCATCAACAGCCGCTACTGCGGGCAGTCTGTCCGGCCCGTATTCTTTGAATGATGCATAAGATTATGAAAAATCAATCCAATAAAAGTAAACTGTAAGAAAATGTGTACGAATGAAGCATTGAAAAGGTGTGTGTCTAATGCCATTCAAAAAGAAAGGAAAAGAGTGCACGACGAGAGGAAGTCTCATCCAACGAAAAAACATGACATACACGATTACGCTTCCATTGTGGTTGCTTGTGGCTATTCTAGAAGTGGAAAAACTTTTTCAGGAGCATCAGCATCTCCCCTTTATCATAAGTATGCTGAAGAGATTCGCCGTAGACTTGAGAAGTTAGGCAAAATTGGAGCAAAAAGACCGGGATGCGAGAATGTAATCGGTGCATGTGCTGAGCCTCACGCGGCAGATATGGTTGTTAAGAATTTTCCTGGTTGTAAGATGAATGAATTGCAATTCAGTGCCGCCTACAGGCCAAGAACAGGACAAAGAAAAAAGTATTGTATAAATTGTAAGGATACATTTCAAGAAGTATTATGAGATATAGACGAGATTATCAAGAAACTCATGACATTGACTGGTTCTTTCGTTATGAGGGGAAAGCGTATCATGCTGCTTCCAATGGCGGGATGTTACCCGATTCGGTGGATAGCACCAAAAACAGGGACATCCAGATGAAACTTGAAGAAATGGAGAGTATGTATGAAGTTGCTTTTGCGGAAACCAACTATGACTATTACGGATCAGATGCTGATTTAAGTTCTTTTGAGTTTTTTGCCGCGAGAGGATTTATTTCTTTGGATCGAATTGAAGAAACCAACAGGTATCGTATAGTCGCTTCTCCGAAAAATGGCGGAAGCATCGAAAATGAAGAACTACTCGCTCTTATGCCGGAACTAAAAGAAAAAGATATCATTATCAGATAATGTAGATGTCTAGCGTTCAGGCGGAGGCGGACTAAGGGCCATTGCTCCAGCCCGGATTTGCCGAGAAAGCCAGGTGTTGGCCGGTATTTTTCCTGAAAAAGGCCGAATTTTGAGGAAAATGGTGCCCATAGGGCAGTAAAAAAAAGCCGAAAATCCAGGATTTTCGGCAAAAGTATCGGCCTGCGCGACCGCCGGACAGCGGTGGTGACGGTGCGGCCCTAAATCTGCCCCCCCCGCTATTTGATATTCAAGAACGGGATGGCGCCGGCGCCGTTGTAGGTGGGGAGTTTGCCGTCCCACTTTTCCACGGCGTCCTGGCGGACGAGCAGTTCGTTCAGGGAGGCGGCGACGGTGCGGTTGTAGTAGGCCTCGCCGTCGGCCTTGATTTTCAGTGCCTTGGCTTCACCTTCCGCCTGGGCGATGGCGATCTTGGCGTTGGCCTCGGCCTGTTTGATGAGGTTTTCGGCCTTCAGCGCTTCCTGGATGGCCTGGTTCTTCGCCTCGATGGCTGCGCTCAGCGACTGGGGAGGGGTGATCTGCGAGGTGAACTCGCTGATGATGAAGCCCTCGCTGCCCAGCGAACGGTCCAGCATCTCGCGCACTTCCGCCTCAAAGCGGGCGCGGGAGGCCATCAGTTCGTCGGAAGTGTAGTTGTTGGCCGTGATACGGTAGGCGTCATAGATGCAGGTGCGCATATAGCCGCTCTCGATGTCGCGCAGGGGACGGCGGTATTTGGCGAAGACTTCCGTCGCCTTGGCGCGGTCCAATTGATAGGCGAGCAGCGGGTCCATCGAGAAGGTGGCCGCATCGCGGGTTGTGACGCTGAAAGGGGAGTAGTCCACGCGCTGGATATACACAGGGTAGGTGTAGACGGCGGTGGTGATGGGATTATAGAAGGTGAAGCCCGTCACCGGCGTGGCGACCAGCTTGCCCTGTTCGGTCAGGGAGAATTTCTTGAACTTGATGCCGACTTCGGAGTTATCTACGACCGTACAGCAAGTAGTGGAGAACAGGAGTACGACCAGTGCAACAGTACCGGCCTTCAGGATGGCGGAAGAGATTTTCATGGCATTTTTCATTTGGTATTTGCAAAGTTATAATTTTTGCCCTATATTTGCAATCCCAAAATCACGGTGGGTTCGTATAACGGTTAGTACTCGAGATTCTCAATCTCGCAATAGGAGTTCGATTCTCCTACCCACTACCACTCAAAGCCCGGTGCCTCCGGGCTTTTTTGTTGGAAAATTCCAAAAAAATTCCCAAATTTGCCCTGTTATGAAAAAACTAGTTATCCTTCTCGCTTCGGCGATGCTTCTTGCCAGTTGCGCTTTCTTCGGCGGCGCTCCCCAAGACAAAATTATCCTCAAGCACAATGTCGAAATGACCGGTAACGGCTTCCAGCTCTTTGCGCTCGGGGCCGATGTCAAACTGATGGCCGTCCCCAATCCGGACGAAAACGGCAAATACGCCATCAAGGCCACAGTTCCTTTTCGGAAGCTGGACGACAAGCAGAAAATCACCGAGATGAACATCGACCTGAACTTCATCGATGCCAACGCCACCAAGGTACGCGACGGTTTCTACCTGGTCGCCGAGGATCTGGATAACATCATCCCGATGTACAACGAGGGTTCCAATGTGGAGCGCACCATCGTGTTCGTCGCTCCCGAGGGCGTCAAGAAAGATTTCAGCGCCAAGGAAGCGAACGACCTTTTCAAGCGTACCGCTACGCTGGCGATGAACGTGAACCTTCCCGTTCCCGTCAAGGCGGAGGCGACGAAGAGCAGCAGCCCCCTCAACGACCTGCTCGTCAAGCACAATGTCTATGGCCGTCTGGCAGCCTACGACAGGGCCCTGCGCGACGGCGAGAAGAAGCGTGCCAAGCAGATTGAGGACGGCCTCTATGCTACCTGCAAGCAGGTGGAGAAGGACCCCTCCGTTCCCGAATGGCTTTCCGACAAGTTCCGCGACTATATCGAGGATCGCGAGGATGCCATCGAGGACAAATATTAGGATTCTTTTGTAAATTTCTGCAAAATTCCTATATTTGCAACCCCAAGCCACTTTAGCTCAGTCGGTAGAGCAGCGCATTCGTAACGCGCAGGTCGTCAGTTCGAGCCTGATGAGTGGCTCTCCGGACGGCGGTTTATCCGCCGTTGTCCGTTTAAATCCCTCCTCAGAAGTCTATAAGGCCCATTTCCCGGGATTCCCGGTAACGCCGGGCGCGTGCCTTTTCCAGATCGCGCTGGATCTGCTCGGCCCCGGGGCCAGTCCCGACGCCGTCAAGGAAATCAAGTTCCTCTCTCCCGTCTTTCCTTCACAGGATACGGAGTTGCGCTACGATCTCCGCTTCGAGGGCGAGAACGTCCGTGTCACCGTCACCGGCGGTGATATCCTGAAAGCCAAAATGAATTTTCATCTCAAACCACAGACATTATGACTATCAAAGACCTTAAACCAGGCATTGTCTGGAACAATTTTAATTTGCTGACCCAACAGCCGCGTCCTTCCAAGCACGAGGAAAAGGTCCGTGCCTTCCTGCTCAAATGGGGTAAGGAGAAGGGCATCGATACCTTCGCTGATGAGACCGGCAACGTGATTATGCGCGTTCCCGCCACCAAGGGCTACGAGAACCGCAAGGGCGTAATCCTCCAGGCCCATATGGATATGGTGCCGCAGAAGCTTGCGACTTCCGGTCACGACTTCCTCAACGATCCCATCAAGACCCTCATCGAGGGCGACTGGGTGACTGCGGACGGTACCACCCTCGGCGCTGACGACGGTTTGGGCGTGGCGCTGGCGATGAGTGTCGCCGAGTCTTCCGACGTGCCCCACGGCCCGCTGGAAATTCTCATCACCTATGACGAGGAAACCGGTATGACCGGCGCCGAGGCGCTGAAGCCCGGCCTGCTCAAGGGAGATATCCTGCTCAACCTGGATTCCGAGGACGAGGATGAACTCTGCATCGGCTGCGCCGGCGGTCTGGACATCGAGGCGGATTTCAGTTATTCCACCGTGCGCGTCGGTGAGGGCTATAAGACCTTCAAACTCAGCGTCTCCGGTCTTCAGGGCGGACACTCCGGCATGGATATCAGCCTGTATCGCGGAAATGCCAACAAGATCCTGGCCTATGCGCTGCTTCCCGTCATGGAGAAGTACGGCGTCAAACTGGTCCGTTTCAACGGCGGCAGCCTGCGCAATGCCATTCCCTTCGAGGCGGAGGCGGTCGTGCTGGTTCCCGAGAAGAAGGTCTTTGCCTTCAAGCACGCGCTGACCATCAGTTTCAATAACGCCGTGGACGTGTACAAGGAGAGCGATCCTTCCCTCAAGACCGTCGTGGAGCCCTGGCGCGCCGCCACGCATTATGTGGAGGACAAGGTGGCCCTCAATGTCATCAAGGGGCTCATCGCCTGCCCGTCCAACGTGATCCGTATGAGCCAGAGCATGCCGGGCCTCACCGAGACCTCCATCAATATGGCCATCGTCGAGACCAAGCCCGGTCACATCAAGGTCAAGTCCCTGATGCGCAGCGCCATCGATTCCTCCAAGGAGCAGCTCGCCCAGCGCGTCCGCTGCATCTTCGAGATGGCCGGCGCCAAGGTGCGCACCTATGGCGGTTATCCCGGCTGGGTGCCCCGTCCGGAGCTCCCCATCATCCGGCTGATGAACGAACTGCACAGCAAGATGTACGGTAAGCCTATGGATACGGCGGCCACGCACGGCGGCCTGGAATGCGCCCTCCTGGGAGCCAAGTATCCCCATTGGGAGATGGTGTCCATCGGACCGACCGTCCGTTACCCGCACTCACCCGACGAGCGGACCTACATCCCCTCGATTCAGAAAGCCTGGGACTTCCTGCGCGAGCTTCTTAAGAACATACCCGTGAAGCAGTAGAGTCCGAAGACGACTCCCTTCAGAACGAGTTCCGTCGCCATTGCCATCCAGTAGCCTTCGAGGCCGTATCGCGGAATCAGGACCAAAGCAAGTCCGATGCGAACGACCCACATGCTCAGGATGTTGATGAGCGACGGAACCAGTGTTGCCCCGGTGCCGATGCAGCAGCCGTAGCCGACGATGCTGATGCCGAAAAAGAATTCAGCCCAGGCTTCGATGCGGAGGCAACGGGCTCCGAGCGCAATCACCTCGGGATCCCCGCTCATCCAACTCATGATCTGCGGGGCGAAAATCCACATCAAAGCCGCGAGCAGCCCCATGATGAGGGCGCCGCTGCCGATGGTAATCCGGGTAAAGCGGAGGGCCATATCCCTGCGCTTCGCGCCGAGGCTCTGCCCGACAAGCGTCGTCGCGGCATCCTGCATGCCGAATCCGGGCAGGTAGCAGAAGCCTTCGGCGATGACGGCGAAGGAGTTGGCGGCGATCGCTATGGTCCCCAGCGGGGCAATCAGCACGGTGGCGGCGATATAGGCGCCGCGCACGATCAGGTTCTGGAGCCAGAGCGGAGCGGAAATCCGCAGGGCGCGGCTGACAATGGGCCACTGCAGTTTGAACTCGCGCTGCCCGGTCTGTTTGAGTTCCCGGCTGTGGCGGGAAGCATAGATGAGCAGGAAAACGGCGGCGAAGCCGGTGGCGACGGCCGTTCCGAGGGCCGCCCCGCGGGCGCCCATTCCCATCCCGAAGATGAAGAGCGCATTGAAGCCCACGTCCAGCACGCACATCCCGATGCTGACCAGGCTGGGTACCCGGATATTGCCGCTGGCGATGAGGGCGGCTTCTGCCATGACGGCCAGTTGGAAAAGGGGAAGTGCCAGGGCGAAGATGAGGAAGTAGCCGCCGGCATCGGCGCAGATGTCTGCGCCGCCCCCGAGCCATCGGGGGAGGCCGCCGCTGATGGCGGCGCCGGCGGCACCCAACACCAGCGACGCCAAGAGCGTCCACAACAGGCCGTTCCTGAAAATCTGCCGGGCGCCCTCAAAGTCATTGGCTCCGCAGCGGTGGGCGACCTGTACGCTGAAACCCGAAGCGTTCCCGTAGCAGAAACTTCCGAAGATCCAGGTGGTCGAACTCACCAGGCCCACGGCGGCAGCCGGTCCGCTGCCCAGCCGCCCGACCATCGCTGCATCGATGCAGCTCATCAGGCACATCGACAGCTGGGCGAGGATGGCGGGTATGGCCAAACGAAAGGTGAGCGAAAGCTGTTCGCTTCCGCTCACGATTTCTCCCGACCTCAGACGGTCGAGCAGTATTTCTTTCCGATTACTCAGAAACTACCTCGATCTTAATGTCGGCAAAAACGCCGCGATAGCACTTCACCTTGCCCTCGTACTCGCCGAGTTCCTTGATTTCAGGAAGGGTGATGTTCTTCTTGTCCACTTCGATTCCGGCAGCGGCGAACGCATCGGCCACCTGGGCGGCGGTCACGGCACCGTAGATCTTCTCCTGCTCGTTCACCTTGACGGCGACCTTGACGGGAGCAGCGGAAATCTTGGCGGCGTAAGCCTGGGCCTCGGCGATGTTCTTGGCTTCCTTGTGGGCGCGCTGACGGATGGTCTCCTCCAGCTGCTTCAGGTTGGAAGGGGTCGCGGAAATGGCGAAGCCCTGGGGAATCAGATAATTGCGGGCGTAACCGGTCTTTACTTCTACCACCTCGGACGCATCGCCGAGATTGGGGACGTCTTTCTTAAGAATGATTTTCATAACCCGTAATTATTTAAGAAGGTCAGTAACATAGGGAAGAAGGGCGAGGGAGCGGGCACGCTTGACGGCCTGGGCAACCTTGCGCTGGAATTTCAGGGAAGTACCGGTGATACGGCGGGGAAGGATCTTGCCCTGCTCGTTGAGGAACTTCTTCAGGAATTCGGCATCCTTATAATCGATGTACTTGATACCCGCTTTCTTGAAGCGGCAGTACTTCTTCTTGCGTACTTCGACGGTGGGAGGGTTGAGATAACGGATCTCGTTGTTTTCTACTGTAGCCATGATTAGTCCTCCTGAGGGTTTTCGGTTTTCTTGTTCTTGTTTTCCCTTCTCTTCTGCGCGTAGGCGACGGCATCCTTGTCAAGGGCGACAGTAAGGAAGCGGAGGATCCGCTCGTCGCGCTTGTACTGGATCTCGAGGTTCGCGACGAACTCGGGAGAAGCCTTGAACTCAATCAGGTAATAGAATCCTGAGGTCTTGTGCTGGATCGGGTACGCGAGCTGCTTGAGCCCCCAATCCTCTTCGTACACGATCTCGCCACCGGCTTCGGTGATGAGCTTGGTGTACTTGGCAACCGCTTCCTTCATCTGGGTGTCAGACAAAACGGGAGTTGCAATGAAAACGGTTTCGTACTGTTTAATCATTTTTGTTAGTTGTTGTTAAGGTTTTTCGGCCCGCTTTCGAGCGGGAGCGCAAAGGTAGGTATTTCTTTTCTGAAAAACAAAAAGATTGTTATCTTTGCAAATCTTGAACTGTAGTTTATGGCCAAAATCATAGCAATTACCAATCAAAAAGGCGGTGTGGGAAAGACGACGACCGCCATTAACCTGAGCGCCGCGCTCGCCGTCCTGGACCGCAAGGTCCTGCTCGTGGATGCGGACCCCCAGTCCAATGCCTCCTCCGGCATCGACTTCGAGAACGGCGATGCGCTCAAGGGCGGGCTCTACGAAGTGATGACCGGCGCCTGCAAGGCCACCGACGCCATCGCCCACAGTGCCGTCGCCCAACTGGACGTGCTGCCCTCGGACATCAACCTCGTGGGCGTGGAACTCGAGATGCTCGACGTCCAGAACCGCGAAAGCATCCTGAAGCGCGCCCTCGCCCCCGTTGTAGACAAATACGACTATATCATCATCGACTGCGCCCCGTCGCTGGGCCTGCTGACCGTCAATGCGCTTACTGCGGCCAACTCGGTCATCGTGCCCGTACAGCCGGAGTTCTATGCCCTTGAAGGCCTCAATAAACTCCTGCAGACCATCCGGCTCGTGCAGGGAGTGAATCCGGCCAGCGGCCCCAATCCGGAACTTTCCGTCGAGGGTTTTGTCATCACGATGTACGACGGTCGTACGCGCATGCATTCGCAGGTGGTGGAAGAACTCCGCGAGCACTTTGGCGATATG
Organism: Bacteroidales bacterium; assembly: GCA_016282145.1. Lineage (GTDB taxonomy): Bacteria > Bacteroidota > Bacteroidia > Bacteroidales > UBA932 > Cryptobacteroides. The sequence goes on from JAEEJZ010000029.1 coordinate 8,366, forward strand.
GTCTTCCATACCGTCATCTCCCGCAGCATCCGCCTCAGCGAAGCGCCCTCGCACGGGGAGCCGGTCATCCTCTATGATCCGAGCTGTACCAGCAGTGTCAATTACATGAACCTCGCGCGGGAGTTGACGGACCGCGAAGCCAAAGCATGAAGAACGAAAGAAAACCTATAGGAAAGGGCCTGAGCGCCCTTTTTGGAGAGATGCCCGCACCGGAAGAACTGCGGGTGAAGACCCCGGCACCGGCCCCGCAGGAACAGGAGGAGGCTCCGCAGGAAGCGGAAGAAACTCCCGTTGCCGCCGCCGTGACCGAGATTGAGATCGCCGCCATCGACGCCAATCCTTTCCAGCCCCGCGACGAGTTCGACGAGGCGACGCTGCGCGACCTGGCCGCCTCCATCCGTGCGATGGGGCTGATCCAGCCGGTGACCGTCCGCCGCAACGGAGAGCGATACCAGCTGATCAGCGGCGAAAGGCGCCTGCGTGCCAGCAGCCTTGCCGGACTGGAGCGCATTCCCGCCTATGTGCGCGATGCCGACGATACCGCCGTCCTCGAAATGGCGCTTGTCGAGAATATCCAGCGGGAAGACCTCGACCCTGTGGAGATCGCCCTGGCCCTGCGCCGCCTGACCGAAGAATGTGCCCTGACGCAGGAGCAACTGGCGTCGCGCGCGGGCATGAAGCGCGCCTCGGTGGCCAATTACCTGCGCTTGCTGAAACTGCCTGCCAAACTCCAGCGGGACCTCAAGGACGGGCTGCTGACGATGGGACACGCCAAGGTGCTGCTCGGACTTTCCGACCCTGCGCTGCAGGAGCGCCTGAGCGACGCCGTCGCCTTCCAGGGACTGTCCGTGCGGCAACTCGAGCAGATGGTGGATGAACTGCTGCGTCCTGCCGTGCACCTTTCCGACCCTTCGTTGCCGGAATCCTACCATCAGGTACTCAGCCGCATCAGTCGCTATTTCAGCGGCGCCGTGACCGTCCACCGCAGTGCGGCCGGCAAAGGCTCGATGACCGTGCGTTTCCGCTCCGATGAAGAAATCGACGCCTTCCTCAAGGCATTGGAGAGCCTCGGCGAATAATGCGTTCCTGCGCTAAATATCTGCTCCTGCTGCTTGCGCTGCTGCTTTTCCAGTCGGCGCCGTTGCGGGCGCAGTTCCGTGCGGAAGCCTTTTCCCAGAGTTATAACGACGACAAGGCCAGTCCGAAGGATACCTCGGACCGGCTCTTTTCTTTCAAAGAATATTTCGGGGCCCTCGGGCACAAGAATACGACGCGGGTGGGTACCCTTTTCGCCGGATCCCTCGTGTTCGTGGGCAGTTACCAGATCTACAACAAGCATTATTGGAAACTCCCGATCGTCTACGGGACCACGCTGGGCGCGCTGGGCGCCGGGACCTATTACCACCTGACCGGCCGTCAGGATATCAGCAAATGGTGCTGGGTCGGGGCGGGCGTCGCCTATTGGGCGACACTGCTGGACGGCGTGATCTCCTACAAGCCCAACGATTTCCCGCAGCCCGGCAAGGCGACCCTCTATTCCATCCTCTGTCCGGGTGCCGGGCAGATTTATAACCGGGAATACTGGAAAGTGCCCATCTACCTGGGCGGAATGGCGGCGGCCGGACATTTCTGGGCCCAGAACGAAACGCAGTACCAGCGCTACCGCCGCATCTACAAGGAGGCGACGGATAAGGAAGTGCCCTATACCGGGCCGATTCCCGCTGCGACGGCGCAGTATTATCGCGACGTGTTCCGCCGCTACCGCGATTACTCTATCCTGGCGTTCTTTGCGGTGTATCTGCTGCAGGTCATCGATGCGAACGTCTTTGCCTATATGCACGATTTCGAGGTGAACGACGACCTGAGCCTGCAGGTGACACCCGCGGTGGTCGGCAACGACATGAGTTATGCCTTCGCGCCGCAGACATCGCCCGCAGTGGGACTCCGGATGGGACTGCGCTTCTGATATGGGAAAACCGCGCCGCATACTGCCTGTCCTTGCGTTCCTGCTGCTTTCGTTTACATCGGCGTTCGCGCAGAACGGAACGGACGCGCTGCGTGCGCGCATCGATTCGCTGCAGGCCGTGCTGGACAGTCTCAATGCGCTGCTGCCGCGGGAAGCGCCCGCCCCTGCATCGGCCGAAGGCTATTCGCAGGCGGAAAAGGACAGTCTCTATGACCTTTGGTGCGCAAGTCTTCGCGTCACCGATTACGAAGTGCCGGAGAATATCGATTCCGCGCATTTTGCCTCCCGCGTCTCCGACGAGGTGCTTATGGCCCGCCTCAAGGCGATGAACCCGGTTTTCGCGCTGCCTTTCAACGAGACGGTCAAGAACTATATGATCGTCTATGCGGAAAAGCGGCCCAAGTCGATGGCGCGGGTGCTGGGGCTGAGTCCCTATCTGATGCCGATGCTGGAAGAGGCGTTCAGCCGATACGACCTGCCGCTGGAACTCAAGTATATGTCCATCATCGAGTCGATGATGAACCCGCTCGCCGTTTCGCGCGCGGGGGCGAAGGGTATGTGGCAGTTCATGTACAAGACCGCGAAGGTCTATGGCCTGAACATCACTTCCTTTGTGGATGAACGGCTGGATGTTTCCAAGTCGACCGACGCGGCGGCCCGTTACCTGCGGGATGCCTACCGCGTGCTCGGAGACTGGCCGCTGGCCATCAGTTCCTACAACTGCGGCATGGGCAATGTGCAGAAGGCCATCCGCCGGGCGGGTTCCCGTGATTTCTGGTCGGTCTATCCCTATCTGCCCGCGGAGACGAGGGGTTATGTCCCCGCCTTTGTCGGGGCCTATTACGCCATGACCTATGCGAAGGACTACGGCCTCGCGCCCGCGGATGTGGGAATGCCGGCGCAGGTCGATACTTTCCATATCCGCAAGAATCTGCACTTCAAACAGATAGAAGAAGTTGCGGGCATCCCGGAAGACGAGTTGCGTCTGCTCAATCCCCAGTATATCCGCGATATCATCCCGGGCAGCGAGGGCCCCTGCGTGCTGAACCTGCCGTATAGCCGCAGCGCCGCCTTCATCGCCGCACATCCGGATTCCCTCTATGCGCACCGCGCCGCCGAGTTGCTCTCGGAGCAGATTCTCAAGGGGGAAGATACGCCGGTCGTCACGCATACGTCTTACCGTCGCGGGGCGACGACTTCCTCGTCGTACAGTATCTATGTCGTCAAGTCCGGGGATACCCTTACCCGGATTGCGTCCAAATATCCCGGAATGACGGCCCGCCGCCTGATGGAATACAATAAGATCGGGTCGATGATCAAGGTGGGGCAAAAAATTAAAATTCCCAGAAAATGAAAGAATACCGTCACTTGAATGCTGCCGAGATCGAGCAGCTGCGTTCCCAGGCCTGCCACGCGGAAGACTGGAATGAGATCCTTGTCGCTCCCGGATTCGATCCGGGTCATATCTTCTCCACCCGTTTCTCGGGCAGCGTCCGTCTGGGCGTCTTCGAAAAGTCTTTCCAACTGCCCGGCGGGATGCACAAGCACGCGGGACTCTATCATACCCAGCTCCACAATGTGGAAATCGGCGACAACTGCTGTATAGAGAATGTCAAGAACTACATTTCCAACTACCGCATCGGCGAGGACTGCTTCATCGAGAATGTCGATATCATCCTTTGCGACGGGCAGACGACTTTCGGCAACGGCGTCGAAGTGGCCGTGATGAACGAGACGGGTGGCAGGGAAGTGCTGATCTATGACCGTCTTTCCGCGCAGCAGGCCTACGTGCTGGCGCTTTACCGGCATCGTCCCGGCGTCGTGGCGGCCCTCGAATCGCTGATCCGCAGTTATGTGGAGAGCGTGAAATCCGATATGGGCAGCATCGGCAAGGGCGTCACCATCGCCGATACGGGCTATTTGAAGAATGTCCGCGTGGGCGACTGCTGCAAGATTGAAGGCGCATCGCGGCTCAAGAACGGCAGCATCAACAGCAATGCGGCGGCCCCGGTGCATATCGGCGTCGGCGTCATCGGCGATGACTTTATCATTTCCAGCGGCTCCCGCGTCGATGACGGGGTGATGTTCTCCCGCTGCTTCATCGGTCAGGCCTGCGTGCTCGGGCACGGTTATTCCGCCAGCGATTCGCTCTTCTTCGGCAACTGCCAGGGCGAGAACGGGGAGGCCTGCGCCATCTTCGCCGGTCCGTTCACGGTGACGCACCACAAGTCCACCCTGCTGATCGCAGGTATGTTCTCCTTTATGAATGCCGGCTCCGGTTCCAACCAGAGCAACCATATGTATAAACTCGGACCCATCCATCAGGGCATTATGGAAAGGGGAGCCAAGACGGCTTCCGATTCCTATATCCTCTGGCCTTCCAGGGTGGGCGCCTTCTCGCTGGTGATGGGACGTCACGTCCAGCATCAGGATACCTCCGACCTCCCGTTCTCCTACCTGATTGAGCGCCAGGGGGTCAGTTTCATCATGCCGGGCGCCAACCTCAAGAGCGTGGGTACCATCCGCGACGTGCGCAAATGGCCCGGACGGGACAAGCGCAAGGATCCGGACCGTCTGGACTGCATCAATTTCAACCTGCTGAGTCCCTATACGGTGCGCAAGATGCTCAACGGAGTGGCGATTCTGGAAAACCTCCAGTCCGTCTCCGGGGCGGATTCCGATGTCTATTCCTTCCAGAGCGGCAAGATCAAGAATTCCTCGCTGACCAAGGGTCTTCGCCTCTATGGACTGGCCATCGACAAATTCCTCGGGAATTCCCTGATCAGCCGCATCAGGAGCGCGTCTTCCGCTTCGATCAAAGAACTTCGCGCCGTCCTTGCTCCCACGAAAAAGGACGGTGAGGGCGCGTGGGTGGACTTGGCGGGCATGATTGCCCCCAAGTCCTGCGTGTCCCGCGCGCTGGACGACATCGAGTTCGGGCGGATTCGCTCCGTCTCGGAGCTGGAAGCCGTCTTCCAGAAGCTGCACGCGGACTATTACGACTATGAATGGACCTGGGCATACCGGGTCATCGAGAATTACTACGGGGTGGACCTGGGCACCATCGATGCGGCCGGACTGGCCTCCCTGGTGGAGCGCTGGAAGGAATCGGTGATCACCCTGGACAAGATGGTGTACGAAGATGCCCGTAAGGAATTCTCCCTCAGTGCGATGACTTCCTTCGGTGCGGACGGGGACAAGGCCCAGCGCCAGGAGGATTTCCTGCAGGTGCGCGGCGCCCTTTTCGAGGACGACCCCTTCGTGAAGAGCATCACCGAACACATCGCCGCCAAGTCCGCGCTCTGCGACGAGGTGCTGGCCTTCCTCCGGAGCCTATAGCCGCACGGTAATCCCGCGTGCGGAGAGTTCCTTTTTCAGGACGGGAATGGGAATCTGGCCGTAGTGGAAGATGCTGGCGGCCAGGGCGGCGTCTGCCCGGCCGGCAGTGAGCACTTCGGCGATATCGTCGATGCTTCCCGCACCGCCGGAGGCGATGACCGGGATATTCAGCAAATCGGCAAGTTCAGCATATTGCGGGCAGGCATAGCCGCCGCAGGTGCCGTCGTGGTCCATCGAGGTGAAGAGAATCTCGCCGGCGCCGCGCTCCTGCACCTCGCGGGCCCAGGAGAAGAGTTCGCGCTCCGTAAGCCGGCTGCCGCCGTGCGTCGTGATGCGCCAGGTTCCTTCGATGCATTTCGCGTCAATGGCGCAGACCACGAACTGGCTGCCGTAGCGTCCCGCGATCTCGCTGATGAGTTCCGGCCGCGCGACTGCGGCGCTGTTCACGGAAATCTTGTCGGCCCCGCTGTCCAGCAGGCGTGCCGCATCGTCCAGGGAGCCGATGCCGCCGCCGACGGTAAAGGGAATGTCGATGCCCAGGGCAATCCGTTCTACCAGCCGGGTGAAGGTGGAGCGTTCCTCCTTCGAGGCGCTGATGTCGAGGTAAACCAGTTCATCGGCCCCCTGACGGCTGTATTCCACGCCCATCGCGACGGCATCGCCGACTTCTTTCAGGCCTTCGAAATTGATGCCCTTGACCACGGCGCCGTCCTTGACGTCCAGACAGGGAATTATGCGTTTTGCAACCATTGGCGTATCTCTTCAAGCGTAATGCGGTTCTCGTAAATGGCCTTGCCGACGATGACGCGGGGCAGCCCCATCGCGTCCAGGGCGCGGATGTCGTCCATCGAGGAAATGCCTCCGCTGGCGGTAAAGGCCACCGAAGGGAATTCCGCCTGCAGGGCTTTGTACAGCGCGAAAGCCGGACCGGCGAGCATGCCGTCGCAGGAAATTTCCGTGCAGATGACCTCCTGCAAGCCTTCGAAGCGGCCGATCAGCGCCGATGCGCTCAAGCCCGCGCTTTCCTGCCAGCCCTTCACGGCGACCTTTCCGTCCCGCACATCGGCGCCGAGAATCAGACGCCCGCTGCCAAACTTCAAAAGCCAGTCGCTGAAACAATCGGGCTTCAGGGCGGCCACGCTGCCGATGATGGCTTTCGTCGCGCCGGCATCGAAAACACTTTTCAGCGCCTGCTCGTCGGCGATGCCGCCACCCCATTCGGTTTCCACTTCCGCGCGGGAGGCAATCTGCTCCAGCACCGCGAGGTTGGCGGGGGAGGAAAGGCGCGCTCCGTCCAGGTCCACCAGGTGGATGCGGGTGACGCCGCAGTCGGCATAGCGCGCCGCCATATCGACCGGAGAGGCGTCATAGACCTTCTTCTGCGCATAATCCCCGCGCGTCAGGCGCACACAGCGCCCTTCGATAATGTCGATGGCCGGCAGGATCTGAATCATCGTCCGAGGAAGTTTTTCAGCACGAGTGCGCCCGCATCGCCGCTTTTTTCGGGATGGAACTGCGTGCCGTAGAAATTTTCATAGCGCAGGGCCGCGCTGAAGAGCGTGTCGCCGTGGCGGCAGGTGGCCGCGGTATCGCTGCAAAGGCCCGCGTAGTACGAATGCACGAAATAGACGTAAGTGCCGCCGCTCATCCCCTTGAACAGCTTGCCGTCGAGGTTGCCGATGGCGTTCCAGCCCATATGGGGCACTTTCGCCTCCGGACTTGCGTTGAAGCGCTGCACGTTACAGTCGAAGATACCGATGCCGTCCACGTCGCCTTCCTCGCAGTGCCTGCACATCAGCTGCATGCCCACGCAAATGCCCAGGACGGGCTTGCGAAGCCCGCGGATGACGGGAACGAGCCCTTTGGCGCTGAGGCTGTGCATCGCTTCGGCGGCATTGCCTACGCCGGGAAGGATGATGCGGTCGGCGGCTTCGATGGTCGCCTTGTCGGCGCTTAAGATATATTCGCAGCCCAGTCGGGAAAGGGCATTTTCCACCGAGCGGATGTTTCCTGCGTCGTAATCAACGATGACGGTCATAGGCTTCCTTTGCTGCTGGGGAGTTCGTAACGGAAGACGTCGCGGCGGACCGCCTGTCGCAGTGCGCGTGCGAACGCTTTGAAAATGGCTTCGGCGATGTGATGGTTGTTCTCGCCTTTAGCCTCGATGTAAAGATTGCAGGCGGCGCTGTTGCTCAGCGACTTGAAAAAGTGCTTGAACATTTCCGTAGGCATGTCGCCGACGTATTCGCGGGTGAAGACGACGTCCCATACCAGTTCGCTGCGGCCGCCGAAGTCCAGCAGGACCGTTGCGCGGCTCTCGTCCATCGGCAGGGAGAAGCCGTAGCGTTCGATGCCCCGCTTGTCGCCCAGGGCTTTTTTCAGGGCTTCGCCCAGGCAGAGGGCGATGTCTTCCACGCTGTGGTGTTCATCTACTTCCAGGTCGCCTTTGCAGGTGAGTGTCAGCGAGATGCCGCCGTGATGCACCAATTGGTCCAGCATATGGTCGAGGAACTTGATGCCGCTGTCGATCTGCGAAGTCCCGCGGCCGTCCAGGTCCAGGTTCAGGCTGATATCGGTTTCCTTGGTCTTGCGCGAAAGGCTGACCTGCCGTGCGCTGCCGCGGATCTGCTCCACCGCCTCTTTCCAGCCGCTTTCCTTTCCGATGAGGATGCCCTTGGCGCCCAGTGCGCCGGCCAGTTGCAGGTCGGTCTCCCGGTCGCCGATCACGAAACAGGCGCCCAGGTCATAACTGCCGTCCAGATACTTCCCGAACATCCCGGTGCCGGGTTTGCGCGTGGGCAGGCTCTCGTGCGGGAAACTGCGGTCGATGAGCATATCGTCAAAGACAACGCCTTCTCCTGCAAGGGTTTTGAGCATTTTTTCGTGCGGCGGGAGAAAGTCTTTTTCGGGGAAGGAAGGGGTGCCCAGACCGTCCTGGTTGGTCACCATCACCAATTCGAAACCCAGTCCGGTCAGGGCGCGCAGGCCGCTGATGGCACCGGGGACGAACTCCAGTTTCTCCAGGGAATCCACCTGCTCGTCGGCGGGTTCGGCTATGACCGTTCCGTCACGGTCGATGAAAATGGCTTTCTTCATAATTTCGTAAGGGAAGCTAAAAGACGGTCGTTTTCTTCGGGCAGACCGACGGTAATGCGCAGGCAGCCCCGGCAGCCGGTGACGCGGTTGCGGTTCCGGACGATGATGCCGTCGCGGGTCAGATGCTCGTAGGTCGCATCCGCATCCGCCACTTCAACCAGCAGGAAATTCGCATCGCTCGGCCAGATCTTCTTGACGAAGGGGAAGCGGGGGAGTTCCTGCATCAGGCGGTCGCGCTGCGCAAGAATCGTCGCGACATGCGCCTCAATCGGCTCTTCAAGCGCTTCCATCGCCAGTTTCTGCGCGGCTGCGTTGATATTGTAAGGGTATTTGACGCGCGACATCAGTTCGATGATGCGCGGCGATGCAAAGGCCAGTCCCACGCGAAGGGCGGCGAGCCCGCGCGCTTTCGAGAGCGTTTGCAGCACCACCAGGCGCGGGTGCGCGTCCAATTGCGGCAGCAGCGAGGGCTGCGAGGAAAAATCGATGTAGGCTTCGTCCACCACCGTAATGCCGCGGAACGCTTCCGCAATGCGCAGCAGTTCGCCTGTGGGAAAAGCATTGCCGCTGGGGTTGTTGGGCGAGCAGAGGAAGAGCAGTTTCGTGTGTCCGTCGCAGGCAGCGAGCAGTTTTTCAGGCTCCAGGGAGAAGCCTTCGCCCAATTGCACTTCTTTGAGCGGCAGGTCGTTGATATCGGCGGCTACGCGGTACATGCCGTAACTCGGAGCGATGGAGACGATGCCGTCGCGCCCCGGCGTGCAGAAGACGCGCATCAGTACGTCGATGGCTTCGTCACTGCCGTTGCCGACGAATATGCGGTCGGCGCTGACGCCTTTGATTTGCGCAATGCGGGCTTTCAGTGCCTTCTGGCGCGGATCGGGATAGCGGTTCCAGCCGTTAGGGAAGGGACTTTCGTTGGCGTCGATGAACACCTCCGCCTGCCCCTTGAAGTCGTCCCTTGCGGTGGAGTAAGGGGAGAGCGCCAGGATATTGGGCCTTACGAGGGCATCAATCTCATTCATCACTGCGGACTTTTACGGCGTTGGCGTGGGCTTGCAGGCCCTCCGCTTCCGCCATTTCGACTATCGTTTTAGAGAGATTCCTCAAGCCTTCACGGCTGATTTCCTGCAGCGTCATACGCCGCATGAAACTCTCCAGGTTCACGCCGCTGTAGGAGCGCGCCCAGGCGCTCGTGGGCAGGGTATGGTTGGTGCCGGAGGCATAGTCGCCCGCGCTTTCCGGGGTGTAGGGCCCCACGAAGACGCTGCCTGCCGCGCGGACGCGACCGGCAATCCGCCAGGGTTCTTTCGTGTTGATAATCAGGTGCTCCGGCGCATAGCTGTCCGCAAAGGCGACGATCTCGTCTTCCGTGTCCAGGATGACCGCACGGCTCTGCGAGAGGGCGCCTTCGGCCAGTTCAGCCCGGCCCAGCAGCCGGACCTGTTTTTCGACTTCGAGCTGCACTTCGGCGGCCTTGGCCTCATCGTCCGTCACCAGCATGACCTGGGAGTCGCGGCCGTGTTCGGCCTGAGAGAGCAGGTCGGCGGCTACGAAGGCGGCGTCGGCGTCCTTGTCCGCGATAACCATCACTTCGGAAGGCCCGGCCGGCATATCGATCGCGACGACGGAGGCGCCGAGCATTTGCTTGGCGGTCGTGACGTAGCGGTTGCCCGGGCCGAAGATCTTGTCCACTTTCGGAACGCTCTGCGTGCCGTAGGCCATCGCGGCTACCGCCTGAGCGCCACCGACGCAGAAGACCCGGTCGATGCCGCAGAATTTTGCCGTATACAGTACTGCGGGGGCGATTTTGCCGTCTTTTCCCGCGGGCGTGCAGAGAATAATCTGTTCGCATCCGGCCAGTTTCGCCGGGATGGCGAGCATCAGGACCGTGGAGAAGAGGGGAGCGGTGCCGCCGGGGATGTAAAGTCCCACCTTGCCGATGGGCACCGGCTTCTGGATGCAGCGGACGCCCGGAGCCGTCTCGATTTCGAGGGTCCGCGGCATTTGCGCCGCGTGGAATTTCCGGATATTGTCTGCGGCATCGGCAATCGCCTGCTTCAAGGCAGGACTGAGCGTCTGCTCCGCTTCTTTGAATTGCTTTTCGCCCGCTTCGAAGCATTCCGGCAGCCTTCCGTCGATTTCCAGGGCCAGGGCGCGCAGGGCCTCATCGCCCTTTTCGCGTACCCGTTCGAGGATGGCGCTGACAGTGCTGCGCAGGGCTTCGTTTTCGCTCTGGCAGGCACGGCTGCACAGGGCAGCCCATTGCGCGCGTTCGGGCCTGAGAATGGTTTCCATTGCGCTTAGGGAATGATTTTATCGACACCGAGCACCAGAATACCTTCGGCCCCGATGGCTTTCAGCTGTCGGATCTTTTCCCAAAGGTCGGAGGCGTTCACGACCGAATGCAGCGAGCACCAGCCCTCCGCCGCAAGCGGCAGGACCGTAGGGGAACGCATCGCCGGAAGGATGCGGATGGCTTCCTCGACCGATGCGCGCGGGATATTCATCAAAATGTATTTCTTGCCGCGGCTGACCTTGACCGATTCGAAACGGAACATCATTTCCGCGAGCAATTTCTCTTCTTCTTCGCTGAGATTGTCGTTGCTGATGAGCACGGCTTCGGATTCGAAGACGCGCTCCACTTCCTTCAGTCCGTTGGAAACGAGGGTCCCGCCGGAGGAAACGATGTCGAAGATGGCATCGGCGATGCCGGCCGCAGGAGCAACTTCCACCGAACCGGTGATGAATTCGATGCTGGCCTTGACGCCCTTTTCATCGAGGAAGCGTTTCAGGATATTGGGGTAGGAGGTGGCGATGCGCTTGCCCTCGAACCACTGCGGTCCGTCGTAGGGCGCCGCCTTGGGGATGGCCAGAGAGATGCGGCAACCGCCGAAGCCCAGCTTCTCTACGATTCTGACTTTCAAACCCTTCTCTTCCACTTCGTTGAGTCCGACGATACCGAGCGAGGCCGTTCCCGCCGCGACGACCTGGGGAATGTCGTCATCCCGCAGGTAAAGCACTTCGAGGGGGAAGTTGGCGGACTGGGACAGGAATTTGCGCTTGGCATCGTCAATGTTGATCCCGAGCTCCTGCAGCAAGGCGGTGCTGTCTTCGTTCAGCCGCCCTTTGGATTGTATGGCAATTCTTAACATGGCAGTAATATACTTCTAAAATCTCTGCAAGATAGTGATTTTTTATCCAAAGGTGAAATTTGGTAAAAATATTTGTCCGTTTCAAAATTATCCCTATCTTTGCAGTCCCAAACCGGTGCTGTAGCTCAGATGGTAGAGCAATGGACTGAAAATCCATGTGTCGGCAGTTCGATTCTTCCCAGCACCACAGGAACCCGCTGAATTTCAGCGGGTTATATTTTTTGTTCACACTTTCATTCTCACTTTTAAGAAAAAAGTTTTTCTTCGTTTTATTTGTTTTGCCACAAATTTGTCATATATTTGTGGCAAAACTTGTGTTATGGCAGACCAGAGTACATACAACTCCATCAAGAAACGCATCGAGGAAGCGGGACACGGAACGCTCTTCTTCCCCGACAATTTTGCCGATACAGGCACCTCCGATGCTGTACGCTCGGCTCTCGTTCGCCTGTGCGAAAACGGCATTCTC
>JAEEJZ010000003.1 GCA_016282145.1 Bacteroidales bacterium
CGGATTTCTATGTCGCGGGCCCACTGGAACGAGTAATTGCCGTTCAGGGTGAAGTTCTTGACCTTTACCCCTTTACAGTGCATAAAGATGTAATCGCCTTCGTCGGCCTGGACATTCTCCAGTTCGATATCCGAGCAGCGCCAGAAGGTCTCTGCGGCGTGGGTGAAACGGACGTCCCGGAGCCTTGCTCCCTGAAATTCCCGGAACATCTTCGGCGCCTCCACGAGGCAGTCCTGCATCTGCAGGCCGGAGGAATACCAGAGCGCCGCACGGGCCCCTTCCGTAAAGAGGCTGTCCTTTACGCTGAATCCCTTGCAGCACCAGAGCGGATACTTGCCCTCGAAACGGCAGCCCTCCACTTCGATACGGGCCGTCTCCTTCAGGGCCGACTCCCCTGCGTGGATGACGACCTGTTCCAGGCGAAGGTCGCGCTCCGCATACAAGGGCCGCTCCCCGCCAAATTCAGTATTCTTGATAACTTTCATCTGAAAACAAAAAAAGCTATCCCATCTGTGAAGAGGAATAGCGGTTTCTGACCGGCAAGGCCGGCAGATAACAGGAAACTCTACCAGCGATCCTCGGAGGATACGGTAAGTTTCTTGCGTCCGTGACGGCGACGGGCGGCGAGCACCCTGCGGCCGTTGGCGGAGCTCATACGCACGCGGAAGCCATGCTTGTTGACCCGCTTGCGGTTGGAAGGTTGATAAGTCCGTTTCATTGTATCTGTGTTTTATTTTTCCAAAATTGGGAGTGCAAAGGTAAACAATTCAAATCTCAATTACAAATTTTCCTGCGAAATATTCATCCGGCAGCCAGCGGCTGATTTCCCAAACCCGTACAAAGGCCGCTTCGCGGCGGGATTTCCGCAGGTAATCAGCGATTTCCGAGTGGACGTCGCCGCCCTTCAGACAGATGAGGCCCTGCGAATACAGCCGTGACGACCAGCCCCACAGAACGTCCAGGGGCGCAACGGCACGGGAGACCACCCAGTCGTACTTTTCGGTCAGCGTCTCCGCCCGGGCGTTCACGCATTCCACGTTCTGCAGTCCGAGTTCCGAAGCCACGGCCGAGGCCACCTTGATTTTTTTGCCCACCGAATCCACCAGGGTGAAATGCACGGAGGGGAAGGCCATCGCCAGCGGAATCCCCGGGAAACCGCCGCCGGTCCCCAGGTCCAGCACCTTCACTCCCCCCGCCTGCCAGGCGGCGTACACCTCCGGGCGGACAGTGCGCAGATACTCCGCAATGCAGAGGGAATGCTGGATATGATGCTCGTAGAGGTGGTCGATATCCTTGCGGGACACGACATTGATTTTCGCGTTCCACTCCCGGTAAAGTTCCGTCATCCGGGTATAATCCTCAGCCCTCATCCTCATTATCTTTCATTTGTTCGATCAGCGCCTTGGCACGGCGGATGCGGGTCCGCACGGTATTCAGTTCCAGACCCATCTCCTCGGCAATCTCCTGATATTGCAGCCCGTCCACGAGCCGGCGGCGCGCCACCTCCCGGTAGAGTGCCGGAAGTCCCTCGATGCAGGCCAGTTTCTTGGCGTCGTCCTCGTCCCGGATAATCGTTTCGATGGGCGAAGGCGCCTCGCTGCCCAGACCTTCCACGCCCGTCGCTCCCGTCGCATCGTCGATGCGGACATACTTGCTGCGCAGGCGGTTTTCCTGTTCCAGCGTATCGAGGGCCGTATTGTGCGCGATGGTCTTGAGCCAGGTGAAGAAACGGCTCTTCTCACTGTCGAAACTGCCGATCTGCCGGAAGGCCTTCTCAAAACTGCGGGAGCAGATATCGTCCAGGTAGAAATCGTCCAGATTCCGGATGAGCCCGCGCAGATAGACCTTCAGGGCATCCGCGTGGGTATCCCAGAGCCGGGTGAACGCCCGCGCGTCCCCCGCTGCCGCCAGTGCGGCCAGTTCGTCAATGGGCCTCGAGCCAGGTTCTTCCTTCATTACATTCTACGGTTAAAGGGACATCGAGCGTCATCGCGGACTCCATCTCCCGGACCAGCAGTTCCTTCACGGCGGAAATCTCCGCACGGGGCACTTCCAGCAGCAGCTCATCGTGGATCTGGAGCACCAGGCGGCTTTGCAGCCCCGCCTCGTCGAGCGCCCGCTGGACGCGGATCATCGCCAGTTTGATAATGTCCGCCGCCGTACCCTGGATGGGGGCGTTCACGGCATTGCGCTCCGCCACCGCCACGATATTGCGGTTATGGGAATGCAACTCCGGAATATAGCGCCGACGGCCCGAAAGGGTCTGCACATAGCCTTCGCGGCGGGCAAAAGCAAGGGTTTCGTCGATAAAGCCGCGAATCGCGGGGAACGACGCGAAATAATCTTCGATCAGGGAGGCAGCCTCGGCACGCGAGCATTGCAGGCGCTGCGCGAGCCCGAAGGAGGAAATGCCGTACATAATGCCGAAATTGGCCGTTTTCGCCATCCGGCGCTGATCCGCGGTCACCGCTTCGAGCGGCACCCGGAAAATCTTCGACGCCGTGGCGGCGTGCACGTCCACCCCTGCGCGGAAAGCAGCCTTGAGGTGCTCGTCTCCGCTAAGGTGCGCCATCACGCGCAGTTCGATCTGCGAATAGTCGGCGCTCATCATCACCGCATCCGGCATTCCGGGCACGAAGGCCTTGCGGATATTGCGGCCCTCCTCGGTACGGATGGGGATATTCTGCAGGTTCGGAGACGAGGACGAAAGCCGCCCCGTCGCCGTAAGCGCCTGGTTGAAGGTCGTGTGCACCCTTCCGTCAAGCGGCGATACATAGCCCGGGAAGGGTTCGATATAGGTCGAAAGCAGTTTCTTCAGGCCCCGGTAATTCAGGATTTCCGCGATGATGGGGCTGCGGTCCGAGAGCGCCTGCAAGGTCTCCTCGTCCGTTGGCCAGCTGCCCTTGGCGGGCTTTTTCGCCCGGGGATCCAGTTTCAGTTTCCCGAATATCACCTCGCCGATCTGCTTGGGCGACGAGACATTGAGCTCCGGCTCCCCCGCCATCTCCCGCACCTTCGCTTCGCTCTCCCGGACACGGGAACGCAGGTCCCGGGCAAAATCCTCCAGCGAAGCCAGGTCGATCTTCACGCCGGTACGCTCCATCCGCGCCAGCACGCGCATCAGCGGTTCTTCGATCTCCGTATAGAGTTGCAGCAATGAGGCGGAAGACCGCAATTCCCGCAGCAGGGCTTCCGAAAGCAGCAGGGCCAGCCGCGCGTCGCGCAGGTAATCGTGCGCCCCTGCAGCAGGCTCCTCATCGAAAAGCGAGAGCGTCTGAAGCTGCGCCGGGGCTTCTTCCTCCAGGCCGAGATAGGCCGCGCAGAGCTGCGAAAAGTCGTGGGAACGCTCCGGATTGAGCAGATAATGCATCAGCGCCGTATCCAGCAGCCTTCCGCGGGGGACGATATCCTTTTCAGCGAGCGACTTGAGCAGGGACTTGAGCGCATCGCCGCAGATTTCGACGGAAGCATCCTCCCAAAGGGGCAGGAACGCCTCGACGGAGCCTTGGGCCGCCGCATCCCCTGCCGCCGCATAGAGCGTATCCCCTTCCAGCCGCAGGCCGCAGCGCTTCTTTTCCCGGGCGATACGGCAGAGCTGCCGCGCATCGGTTTCCCGGTAACTGGCGTCCGCTTTCTCCTGCTTGGGAGCCGGTGCCTCAGGAACAGGGCCGACGGGCAGTTTGCGCCGCAGCGAGTTGAATTCGTAAAGGTCGAAAAGTTCCCCGACCGCCGCCGCATCGGGGCTTTGCAGCCGCAACGCCTCCGTCGGCAGATCGAGCTCCATATCGGTCTTGATGGTCACGAGTTCCTTGCTCAGGGCGATATGCCCCCGCGCCGCTTCGAACATCGCCTGCTGCTTTTCGCTCAATTCGGCCAGGTGTTCGTAGATGGCCTCCACGCTGCCGTAGCGGGCGAGCAGTTTCGACGCTCCTACCTCGCCGACGCCCTTGACGCCGGGCACATTATCGGAAGCATCGCCGCAGATCGCCAGCAAATCAATGATTTGCAGAGGATTTTCGATGCCGTATTTTTCGCAGATGCGCGCCGGATCATAGATATCCGCCTCCCCGCCCTTTCCGGGCTTGTACTGGAGGATATGCTCCTCGATGAGCTGCCCGTAGTCCTTGTCCGGGGTTACCATGAAGACTTCCAGCCCTTCGCGGGCACAGCGTTTGGCCATCGAGCCGATGACATCGTCCGCTTCGAAACCCGGGACCATCAGGGACGGGATACGCAGGGCGGCGCAAATCTTCTGCAGGGGCTCCAGCGCGTCGATGACCGGCTGCGGAGTCTCCCCGCGGTTAGCCTTGTAGAGCGGGTAAAGTTGATTCCGGAAGGTCCCGCCCGGCGGGTCGAAAGCCACGCCGATATGCGTCGGAGCCTCCTTCTCGATGAGTTCCAGCAGATACTTCGTGAAACCGAAGAGAATGGAGGTGTCCATCCCCTTGGAATTCAGCATCGGACGCCCGGCAAAGGCGTAATACATCTTGAATATCAGGGCATGTCCGTCCAGCAGGAAAAGTCTCATAAATGCAAATATAGTTGAAAATTTGTTATCTTTGTGGTTTATGAAGGAATTTTGGAACATGATGTCACGCTATGTCCGTCCCTACGGGAAATACCTCGGCGGGTCGGTCATCCTGAGTATCTTTTCCGCCATCTTCAACATTTTCTCCTTCACCCTTATCATCCCCATCCTACGCATCCTCTTCAAGCTGGAAGAGGGGGTTTATAACTACATTCCCTGGGATGCGGATGTCTCCATCAAGGAAAAAGCGCTGGGCAACCTGTACGCCTTCGTTTCCGAATTCATGCAGATTCACGGCGCCGGCAGTACCCTCTTCGCCCTCTGCCTCTTCCTCTGCGTGATCACCCTCCTCAAGACCGCCTGCTACTTCGGGGCCTCCGCGGTGATGGTGCCCATCCGCACCGGCATCGTCAAGGACCTGCGGATGCAACTCTACCGGAAACTGCTGTCACTGCCCATCGGCTTCTTCAGCGCGGAACGGCGCGGCGACATCATCGCCCGTATGAGCGGTGACGTCCAGGAGGTGGAGAACTCCATCACCGCCTCCATCGAGATGCTGCTCAAGAACCCCATCCTGATTATCTTCTATATGGGGACCCTGTTCTTCATCTCCTGGAAACTGACGGTGTTCGTCCTGGTCTTCGCCCCGCTCATGCTGCTGGTCATGAGTGCCATCGCCCGCAAGCTCAAGGCCACTTCCACGGAGGCCCAGGCCCTGTGGAGCGATACGATGAGCCAGGTGGACGAAACGCTCGGCGGGTTGCGCGTCATCAAGGCCTTCCTGGCGGAGACGCTGATGATCCGCCGTTTCGGGCACGTCACCGAGGCGATGCGGCGTAAGAACAACCGCGTCTGGATCCGGCAGGCCAGCGCCCATCCCGTGAGCGAATTCCTCGGGACGGTGATGATTTCCATCGTGATGGGATTCGGCGGGTCGCTGATCCTGTCGAGCCATAATTTCATCGACGCTCCTACCTTTATCTTTTATATGGTGATGCTCTACAGCGTCATCCAGCCCATCAAAGACCTGGCCCGGGCCGCCTACGGCATTCCCAAGGGACTCGCTTCCATGGAGCGCATCGACCGCATCCTGAATGCCGAGAACCCGATCCGCGAAGCGGAGCATCCGCTGAAAGTGGAAGGGCTGAAAGAAGGTCTGCGTTTCGAGAAGGTCTGCTTCAGTTACGAGGACGGGAAACAGGTCCTGCGGGACATCGACCTGGATATCAAAAAGGGCCAGACCGTCGCGATCGTCGGGGCCTCGGGCGCGGGTAAATCGACGCTCGTGGACCTGATCCCCAGGTTCTGGGACCCCGACGGAGGCCGCATCACCCTTGACGGGATGCCGCTGACGGAACTCAGCATCGCGTCCCTGCGCTCCCTCGTCGGCTATGTCAACCAGGAGCCCATCCTTTTCAACGACAGCATTTTCCGCAACATCGCCTTTGCCAGGCCCGAGGCTTCCCGGGAGGAAGTCGAACAGGCGGCGCGTATCGCAAACGCCCACGATTTCATTATGGAAAAGGAAGAGGGCTATGAGACCAACATCGGCGACCGCGGCGTCAAATTGAGCGGCGGACAGCGCCAGCGCCTCAGCATCGCCCGCGCGGTGCTCAAGAATCCGCCCATCCTGATTCTGGATGAGGCCACGGCATCGCTGGACACCGAATCCGAACGGGCGGTACAGGAGGCCCTGGAGCACCTGATGAGCGGACGCACCACCATCGCCATCGCCCACCGCCTCTCCACCATCAAGAATGCAGATGTCATCATCGTGATGGATGAAGGCCGCATCGTGGAAAAAGGAAAGCATGAAGAATTGCTCGCCAAAGA
Source organism: Bacteroidales bacterium (assembly GCA_016282145.1). Lineage (GTDB taxonomy): Bacteria > Bacteroidota > Bacteroidia > Bacteroidales > UBA932 > Cryptobacteroides. The sequence goes on from JAEEJZ010000003.1 coordinate 6,362, forward strand.
CGGTTATTATAAGAAACTCAACGATATGCAGGCCCTATGATCCGTGCTGAGAGAAAAAGACTTTTGTACAGGGTGTTGATGTTGCTATACCTCGTGGCCGTCTGTCTGCTCTGTTTTGCCAATCTTGGGAATATGGGGCCGCAGGAGCAGATCTGGGGCATGCCGACAGATAAGCTGGCCCACTTCCTTCTCTTCCTCCCCTTCCCCCTGCTGGCCTGGGGATGCACGCTGTCGGAAAAGGAAAGCGTTCCCCGCATACTGGGCCTCATCCTGCTCTTTTTCCTGCTGGGTGCCGCGTTGGGCTTCAGCACGGAATACATTCAGGACTATCTGCCTAACCGCAGACGGGACACGATGGATTTCCTGGCCGACCTCTGCGGCATCACCGCCGCCAGCCTGTCCCTGATGATCTATAAACTATGCAGGCCAAAAGAAGCTTAGCGGTCCTTCTGCTGCTCCTTGCGTCGGGCATTGGCGTCCGGGCGCAAAGCGCAGCGGAACTGAGGGTTTTCTGCGATTCCCTGACGGCCCGTCTGGAACGCAGTACCGGAGTAAAAGGAACGCAGGTCCAACTGAAAAGCGTCACCCGCCTGGGCAAGCGCGCAGACCTGTATTTCAGTCCTTTGATCGGGGAATTCCCCTGGCACGCCGCAGAGCTGCAATGGCTGCGGGACACGCTGCAAACCCAATTCGATGCACCCATAGGAAGGATGTTCTGCGGGAGAATCGATATGGACGACCTCTGCGTCCCGGAGCAGGGCAACAATGGAAAGGCTTCCGCCGATTACCTTTTCCGTTGCGATGACCCCAACCCCGGCCGTCGCAACTTCATCGAGAAAGCCGGGGCCAGACGCTTCAAGAAAGGGCTCAGCGGACGCCACATCGCCCTTTGGCAGAGTCACGGGCGCTATTACGACGAGAAGAAGGACCGCTGGTCCTGGCAGCGGGCGCCGCTCTTCCGGACCGTCGAAGACCTCTACACCCAGAGTTATGTCCTCCCCTTCCTGATTCCCATGCTGGAAAATGCGGGCGCCTATGTACTGACGCCCCGGGAACGGGATATCCAGATCCGGGAAATCATCTGCGATGCCGACCCTACTTACGGGGACAGCACAGACCCGATGGGCCGCACGCACGGAAAATATAAAGAATCCGGTTCCTGGCGAAACGGTCCCGCCGGCTTTGCCGACAAGCAGGAGCACTACACTTTCGACGAGCATCCTTTCCGTATGGGAGGGACGCGCCTGAGCACGGTCAGCCGGGGAAACGGCAATGCATCCGCCACCTGGACCCCCGTCATTCAGGAAAAAGGCGAATACGCCGTCTATATCTCCTACCCCAGCCTGCCCTCGTCCAGCCGCGCCGCGCGCTATACGGTGCGCCACGCCGGCGGGGAAAGCGTGTTTTACGTGGACCAGCGCAAGGGCGGTAGTACCTGGATGTATCTGGGGACCTTCTCCTTCGCACCCGGCACGGGCGGATGCGTCATTCTGGATAACGGCATTCCGGAAGGATACGCCGTTGCCGAAGGCAGCGTCGTGGGGGCGGATGCGGTAAAATTCGGCGGGGGCATGGGAAAAACCCGGCGCGGCGGCAGCATCTCCGGTCTGCCCGCCTTTGCAGAAGGGGCCGCGTATTGGCTGAATTGGGCGGGCTTCGACGCCGCCACCGTACGCAAACGTTCGAACGATTACCTGAACGACCTGTCGGGCCGCGGCGCCTGGGTCAAACATATGAAAGAGGAGCGCGGCGTTCCTTTCGATCTCTCCCTTGCCTTCCACAGCGATGCGGGGACGACGCCGGACTCCACCATCTGCGGCACGCTGGTCATCTATTCCCTGCTGAACGAGCACTCGCGCAGTTTCCCGGACGGAAGCGACCGGATGAAGAGCCGCCTCTTCGCCCAATTCGTGCAGGACCAGGTCTGCAGCGACATCCGTGCCTCCTTCGAACCGCAATGGAGCCGGCGGGGCATCTCGAACAGGGGCTACTCCGAATCGCGGGAGTCGGATATCCCGGCTATGATTCTGGAACTGTTGAGCCACCAGAACCTCGCCGACATGAAGTACGGTCTCGACCCCGGCTTCCGTTTCCAGGTCAGCCGGGCCGTCTATAAGGGCATTCTCAAATATCTGAGCGAACTCTATGGCTGCAGCTACGCCGTACAGCCGCTGCCCGTACATCATTTCTCGGTGCTGCCCGATTCGGCGGGCCGCGCCAGCCTGCGCTGGTCCCCTACGCCGGATCCGCTGGAGCCGACCGCCCGCACCCGGGGCTACATTCTCTACACCCGCATCGATGACGGAGCGTTCGACAATGGCGTGGAAGTCGCGGACAGCAGCATCGTCCTGGACATCGAAGCCGGACACATATATTCATATAAGGTAGAGGCCTGGGGCGATGGCGGCCGCAGTTTCCCTTCTGAAATTCTCGCCATCGGAAAGGCTCCCGCCGATACGGCCGCTCCCCTGCTGATCGTCAATAATTTCACCCGCATCTCCGGCCCCGCCTTGGTCGAGAAGGGCGACTATGCCCTCTTCGACGACCGCCTGGACTCCGGGGTACCCTATCTGCAGGACATCAGTTTCGTCGGAGAGATGTACGGCAGCGATCGCAAACTGCCCTGGGTCACGAATGACGATGCAGGCTTCGGAGCCTCCTGGACCGACAAAGGCGGCAGCATCATCGCCGGCAACCGCTTCGATTACTGCTATACCCACGGCGCGGCCGCAATGACCTGCGGGCATTCCTTCTGCTCCCAAAGCATCGACGCCTTCGTACGCGACAGCGTAAGCAACTCCGCCACTGTCGATCTGATCTGCGGGAAACAGGCTTCCACGCTTATGGGCAGGGGCACAAGCGGCATCCGCTTCGAGGTCTTTCCGGCAGCGCTAAGGCAGCAGCTGTCGGCCTTGCGCCGAAAGGGCGGCCGACTGCTGATCAGCGGAGCCAACATCGCTTCGGACATCTGCCGCCCGGTCTGCGAACTGCGACGCAGCGGAGCGGAGGAGCAGGCGCTCAAGGCTTTCCTGGCCGATACGCTCGGCTACCGCTTCGCTTCCGCCAATGCCAGCCATCGCGGCAGCATCGACGGAATGGAATATTGGAATGCGCCCAATGCCTGGGAATACTGCGTCGAAAACCCGGACGGGCTGCGTCCGGTCAGCGGCGGGAAGATCTTGCTGCGCTATGACGATTCCAATGCCGGCGCCGCCGTCTGCTACGAGGATGAGGCGTACCGGCTCTTTGCGGCAGGCTTCCCGTTGGAAGTACTGAAAAGCGGTGAAGACCGCAAGAAAGTGATGAAGATGGCGCTGGACTGGCTCTATCGCTAAGATTCCCTCAGCGACGCCGGTTTGGCGAGGTGTGCCTTGAACTGGGTGAAGAAGGTATCTACCTTGGAATCACTGAACACGATGTCGTGTTTCCACCAGGCGGCTTTCCAGCGACGATATTTAAAGAACAGGCCCGGAATCAGATGCCGGGGCAGCCTTTCCTTGAATTCCGGGTCGAGGATATCATCCAGGATACGGTCCGCCAGCACCCGTTCCCTTTCCAATATCGGGAAACAGGCGGCGTCAAAACCCAGATCCTCCACACAGATTGTATCCAGGGCACAGAGGAAACGGTACATGCCCGCTTCCTGCGAAATGCGGATCACTTCTTCCCAATCGATTTGCTCCCGATGCGCCGCAGCCATGAAGCCCCAGTCCATCAGATGCCGCAGAGTGCAGCCCACGGCGGCGAAATGCAGGGCCATGTGGCGCAGGTTGAACAGCGCTTCCAGTTGCGGTCCGGGGATATAGAAACCATCGCAGGGCACGGCCCTGTCTAGCATCGCCAATTCCTTGAGGCGCCGTTCATAAGGGCGGTTGCTGCGGTGGGAGGCCGTATTGACAAAATCATAGTGATTCTCCACCAGGCGGTCCTTGAGTATGAACACCGTATGGTGATGGTGGTCGTTGTTGACCTCAATCCCCTTCTCCTTGCTCAGAAGGGTATCCGCCTCCTGAGACTTGCCAAACAGCCAGATATCCAGGTCTCCGGACGTCCGGTGCGAGGGATCCGGCCAGTCCAGCGAGGTTCCGTAGCCCTTGAGGACCATCATCGGGATATCGTGGGAGGAGAAGAAACGGGAAAGCCGGTCTGCCTGCAATTTCATCAGGCGCCAGTCCTGCTCCGTACTCATGATCCAGGACGTCCACTCGTCCATCAGGGGCTGTTCCATCGTCCCCGCATCGAAGATATGGTTGTCGTACAGACGCTGCATCCCGTCCCAGACCAGCGCGGCGATTCCGTTTCGCACGCAAAGGTCCAGGACTTCATTCCAGTCATAGCTCTCCCTGCGGGGGAAATCCTCCAGGGAACCTCCCGTACAAAGCCGCAAAAGGGAGAGCACGATATGGCCGGAATCAGTCATACTTTTCGAAAACGGAGTTATTGGATTTCCACTCAGGGACCGTCTGTTTCATCAGGCGTACCATCGTGTCGACATCGTAGCGGCGGGCCGCCTCAAGGATGGCATCCAGACGCTCGGAAATCTCCTTATAATCCACCGGGCGCACGCGGGCAATGCGAATGCGCTGATGGCGCGTAGGATCCGTATCCTCCACCTTGGAAAGCACCTCCTCATAGAGTTTCTCCCCGGGGCGAAGTCCGGTATATTTGATCTGGATATCCGAACCCGGCTTGAGTCCGGCCAGTTCAATCATCCTCAGAGCCAGATCCACGATTTTGACGGGATCGCCCATGTCAAAGACGAAAATCCGGTTCTCATAAGGCAACACCGCAGCCTCAAGCACGAGGCGGCAGGCCTCGGGAATGGTCATGAAGTAGCGGGTAATCTCCGGATGGGTAACGGTAATGGGACCGCCCTGTGCAATCTGCTGACGGAAACGGGGAATCACGGAGCCGTTGGATCCAAGCACATTGCCGAAACGGGTCGTAACGAACTGTGTATTTCCCTTAATGGCGCCGGAAGCACATTCCAGCCCCATACTTTGCACATACATTTCCGCGAGACGCTTGGTCGCCCCCATGACAGTGGTCGGATTCACCGCCTTGTCCGTGGAAATCATCGCCATCTTTTCCACCCGGTACTCCAGGGACTTGTCCGCCACAAGACGGGAACCGCCCAAGTTGGCGATGACCGCCTCGCAGGGATTCTCCTCCATCAGCGGCACGTGCTTGTAGGCGGCCGCATGGAAAACGACCTCGGGTCTCCACTGACGGAACACCCTGTCCATGCAAGCCTCAGAGCGCACATCCCCGATGACAGGGACAAAGTCCAACTGCGGAAAATGCGCCTCCAGTTCCAGACGGAGATCATGCACCGGCGTCTCGGCATCATCCAGGAGGATGAGTTTCAGCACATCCATGGATGCCACCTGACGGCAGATTTCCGAACCGATGGAGCCGGCCGCACCCGTCACCAGAATGGTTTTTCCGCTCAGCGAAGAACGGATCTCCGCCATGGAGATATTGATTTCCTCACGACCCAACAGGTCCTCGATGCGCAGTTTGCGGAAAGCCAGGGCCTGCTGATCAATTGAATCGCTGATTTGCGGAGCAACCAGCACCTTTACGTCGCAAGCGGCACAAAAGCGGATGAGATGTTCATTTTCCGCCTTGATCTGTTCACTTTTGACAAAGAGTACGGCGCCCAGCGAAAGTTTTTTCACCTGTTCCTCGAACTGCTCGAGCGTTTCGAAGTGGAAAATGGGTTTCTCGGCCAACTGGCGCCGGCCCCCCGAGCGGGTTCCGCTGATAAAGCCCATCACCTCATAATGCGGGGAATTCCGCAGACGGACGATGATGGAAACCGCCTTGTCCTCCGTACCGTACACAAGAATACGCATCCGGGACTGGATGTCCCGCACCCGGCTCTTGTACAGATCATAGGCCCGGATCATCACCGCGCGTACCCCTGCCAGAATCACCAGCGTCAATACTGAATCGATGGCCGCCATGATATCCGATACGGCGGTTGACTTGCCGACCAGATGGATGACCACCAGCAGACAAATCCATTTGAAGACGGACATCAAGAGGAATTTCAACAGGTCATGCAGACTGGTATGCCGGATGATGATATAATGGGTCCGAAGGATCAAAAAGGCCAGCAGGGAAGAAAGGAAAGAGGTCAACATCCAGGTAAAGGCAAACCAGTTCCTGGCGTATATAGTTGACTCCGCCGTAATGTTAGCCGCCCCAAGAACGATGAACGACGCGGCCAGGGACATCATGATATCCCCTGCCAGCACCGTCCATACGGAAAGGTAGGACGTTCGGAAACGGTCGAATTGTTTCTCTATTATAGACATTTAAGACTATTTTGCGTAATATCCCTTACCATAATAACCCTTCCTCCCGTAGCCATAGCCGTAACCATAGGCATAGTAGCGGCGGTGAGACTGGACTTCTGTCCCGTTGAGGAGGACGGAAAGGCCATTGAACTGCCCGTTTTCGTGCATCTCTTCCAGCTCGTTCAGCATACTTCTTTCCAAAAGTCCGACACGGAGCAGGAAAAGCGTACGGTCAGTCATCCGGGTAATCAACTGGGTATCCGCCACCAGGTTGATAGGCGGGCAGTCAATCAGGATATAGTCATAGCGGGAACGAAGCGTTTCCAATGCAGCGCCGAAGGCAGTATCCCCAACCAGTTCAGAAGGGTTCGGAGGGATGGTTCCTACGGGAAGGACATCCAGGCCATTCACCTCAGGGTAGGGACAGATGACTTTATCCAGGGAAGGACATTGTCCGGAGAGGTAATCGGCAAAACCCACGGAGGGGCTTTGCACGAGCGAAGAAAGCGACGCCCTTCGGAAGTCTCCGTCGATGAGCAGTACCTTCATCTTCTTGATGGCCAGGGTCGCACCAAGGTTCAATGAAACGAAAGTCTTTCCGGAACCGGGGTTGAAGGAGGTCAGCGAAATGACGTTTCCTCCCGACTTGTGGTCCATGAACTCCAGATTGGTACGGATGACGCGGAAAGCCTCATTGATGGAATCCCGCTTCCCGGGCTTGACATAAAGGGCGTACTCGGGTTGCGTATCACGTTTCTTGAACAACTTCTGAAGACCGGTCAATTTCTCCCCGACGAGCGGAATCTCTCCGAGGAAGGGGATGTCCGGAAGGTTGATATCCTTGCGTCCGCGCAACTTCGTGTTCATGGACTCCATCAAATACAGGACGGCGATGGGAATACCCAGAGCAATGATCAGCGCAATCAGCAACATCCGCCGGGTATTGGGATAGGGCGGAACGGAAGCCGCGGTCGGCGAGGTCACCACACGCGTATTGTACGCGGTAAAGGCCTGGGAAAGTTCGTTCTCCTCACGCTTCTGCAAGAGATAGAGGTACAGGGACTCCATAACCTTCTGGCGGCGTTCCACGCTGAGCAGGTACATCGCCTGGTTGGGGTTGTCCGCCAAGCGGGAGGTCGCCTTGTCGGCCGTACGACGCAGGGCCTGCATCCGGTCCTGCAGCACGACGATCTGGTTATCCACGGATTCGCAGATGGCCAGACGCATCGCCTCCAGGTTCGTATCCATTTCCATTACAAGGGGGTTGGAAGCCGAAGAACTCGCCACCAGGCTGTTGCGCTGGATCAGCAGGTTGTTGTAGGTATTGATCTGGCCTGTGATAGCCGCGTCGGAAAGACCTGCGGGGAGCGGGATCAACTGACTGCCGTTCACCTTGGAATCCAAATAATTACGGACATAACGGGAAGTGGAGATCTGGGTCTCCAGTTCTTGAATCTGACGGTTCAGTTCCGTAGACTGGCTCATATACATACTGGATGCCGCCGCCACGTCGGGAAGCAGATTCCGGCTCTTGTAGGAGGAGATGTCGCTGTCCACCCCGGAAAGGTCCTTCTCGATGGAGGTCAGACGCTCATTGATGAACATCGAGGTACTGAGGGCCATCTTGTTGCGGTCATCCACCCAGTTGGCATTGTAGGCGGCAATGACACAGTTCAGGACATCGTCCGCACGCTGCGTGGACTGGTCCGTATAGGTCAGTTGCAAGAGGTCGGAGAAATTCTTCTGGTCCACCGCCGTCGTTCCCAGACGCCCGGTGCAGGCCGAAGTCGCCGACTCCAGCGAAGTCGTCTTGACATAGACGGGAAAGTCCCACTCCCCTTCGAAATAGGGATTGACATCGATGATCAACTCACCTACGGGCGTGGTGATGGGACTCCCGGGGAGGGCCGAATAACGGGCCTTATCCTTGACTTCCTTTCCATCCAGGCTGTACTCGGCCCCATAGAGCTCCAAGCTGCCGTCCTTCCCCCGGGTAATATACCCCTTGAAACTGGGGACATTCTCTTCGTCCGTAAAGCGGATGAAGGCGGGAAGGTCAGAACCATAGAGCATGGTCTTGTGGAACCGGGTATCCTTGAAGTAGGAGTAATTGAGGGAAAGCTGCCGCACCACGTTCAGCATCAGGTCCGGAGAGCGGAAGGCCACGATCTCATTGGAGAGTTTGGAATTCATCTGGGACACGCCGCCCATATTCAGCATGGACTCGAGGTCGCTGCGGCTGCGCGTCGTATTGGTCTCCTTGATGAGGATCGTCGCCATCCGGGTATAACGGGGCGGGGTCTTCAGAATCTTCACCGTCGCGATACCCATCACGACGATAAGGGAAATCACGAACCAATACCAGTTGTCAAGACAAAGCCAGAAAAAGTCCTTGTAACGCTCGATGGGGTCCAGCACGGACTCGTTGCGGTTGTTCACCTGTTCGTTGTTTGCCATATCTTTCAATCTTACTTGTTCCTTTATCTTAATCAGCCCGGGCTATCGGACCAGAGAAGCCACCAGGGCGGTAATGGTCGCCGTGAGGGAAGCTATGGAAACCCAGAACGAAGCGCTCAGCACGTTGTTTCCGTTGACGGTAGACTGACGGGCGCGCATCCTGTTGGGCTCCACATATACCAGGTCGTTCTGGCGCACGTAGAAGGCGGGAGAACGGAAAACATCCTCGGCACGGGTCAGGTCGAGCACATAGACTTTCCGCTCGCCGTTTTCCTCACGCACCACTTTCACGTTTTCGCGCTTGCCGGTGATGGTCAGGTCGCCCGCCATCGCCAGGGCGTCCAGGACGGTCAGGCCGTCCTGGCCGAGCGCGAAGCGCCCGGGGCGGGCGACCTCTCCCATAACGGAGACGCCAAGGTTCATATACTCCACGGTCACGACCGGGTCCTTGACCAGGTTGCGGTCCTGCAGCACGTTCTTCACGATTTCAGACACTTCCTCGCGCGTATGGCCGGCAATCTTGATCTTGCCCGCCACGGGGAAATCGATGAATCCTTCGGAATCGATAAGATAACCGCTCATACGCTGTCCGCCGGAAGAGGTCTGCGAGTTGGAGCCGATCATCTGCGAAATGTACGGCAGATTGAAGAGTGAGGTCAGGGTAGGATCCTTGCAGGTAACCACAATGGACACCTCATCTCCGGGGGCCAGACGCAGCGCCAACTGCTCGGTGCGGATGGGGTGATAATCAGACTCCGTGTCCTGCAGATAGGACACCTGATTTACTGAGGAGCAGGCCGCAAACACCACGGCTGCACACAAAACGGATACAATACTATTTTTCATACGCTTTTATATATTTTTCGATAAATGAAATGCCAAATCTTGAAAAAGGGAAGCCATAGGGTTTCCGAAGGATACTGGGCGATAAAACGCCAACTGCGAAGCGTCCTGGCAAAAAAGTTACGGGCCGGATTGCCGCCGTTTTCTCCCGTAAGCCGGTCGTCGTAACGGCCGAAGTTCCCGGCGCGCATGATCTCCCGGAGCAGGAATGCTCCGCGACGGGAGTCGGGCTCCGTCAACATACATTCGCGGGGAAGATTGAATACTTCCCGGAGCACATACATTACCGCCGAGGCGAAGCCGGCCAGATTCAACTTGTCCAGAAAAGCCATTACCTGCCGTTTTTCCTCCTCAGAAGTACCCTGGCGGAGCAAGCGGTCATAATCCATCAGGTGACGCAATCCCACGCCGTCCGTAAAGAGATGGCGGAAAATGTGAATCAGCAGGAAGATGCGGTTATAGGAAAGATCTAATACGGGCACCTCCGCGTCTCCGCAGGGGACGGAAGCAATATTCCCCTCCTCTTTCCAGAAATCCCGGAACCAGCGCTGCAAGCGGGCATTGGCGAAGGGATTGTTCATCCAGGTCGGCGTAATATGCACTTCCAATTCCACCCCGTTGATCTTAGCCAGCGGGATATGATGATAATATACTTTGGATGCAGGATTGATTCCCCTGCAGAAGTTGATGATCCACTTCCGGCCGCCTTCCACCCAGATATCCACATCTCCGGCGGAACGAAGATTGGGCACGGGATACAGCGCAGAGGAAGAAATCCCTTTGAGTATAACGCTGCGACAGCCTTCCCGATGGAAGCGTCTTACGGCAGAAAGCGAGGCTTCCGCCGCCATTTCCGAGAAGGAACGGATATACTTGACCTGGGCATAGAATTTCATGGAAATCATCTTTTCCGGCCAGCGGTCATTGGGAAGTTTCTCGATTCCGCCGAAAACCAGGCCCAGCACAGACTGCTGGACGGCCATATCGTAGATGACCTGCCACTCCTGCGCATTCAGTTTCGGGAAATACGTCACACTCTCTCCGGTTGAAAGCCGGAGCAGTTTGAAGAGTATTTCCGCCATTCTGAACGTGCTCATATCCTTTCCAAAAATGCGGGGTCAATATAGGACGTAGCCACTGCGGCCACGCCGTTCACCGTTACCACCAGCCTCCGGTCCCTCCGGATGCGTTTGACGATGCCTTCCGCTCCCTTGAAGACCCCGTCGGTCACCCGGACCCGGTCTCCCTGATGCCATTCCGCCCTGTCTCCGCCCAGGAAGAGCAGATTCTTGTCCCGGGTGGATGTCACCATCATGAACATCTGCATCTCCAATTCAGGAATCGCCCGTGGACGGGAAGATTCCGAATCGGAATAAACCGTAAAGCGCACCCTTTCCCTGCGGCGTTCATCCTGCAGCCAAGCCGGGTTGCATTTGACAAAAAGCAGGGACGGCACCAGCTGCTTCTCGGTATATTTGACGGTCCCGTGCTCGACGGTCTCTTCCACCTGCATCGGCACATAAGTCTGCCACAAAGCCTCCTTGCAGATGTCCCGGAGGGGGAACACCCGATTATAGAAGACTTTGAGCGCGTACCAGGCAGGTTCCATCGTGAGCATCTATCGGTTTCCGTACATTTCTTCGTAATAGCCTGCATAGGCGCCGGAAGTAACGGCATCCAGCCAGGCTTTGTTATCCAAATACCAGCGAACCGTCCGTTCGAGGCCCTGTTCGAAGGTCACGGAGGGCTTCCAGCCCAGCGTATCCCGCAATTTCGAAGGGTCGATGGCATAGCGCAGGTCGTGTCCCGCACGGTCGGTAACGAAGGTGATCAAGTCCAGGTCGGCCCCTTCCGGACGACCCAGCAGACGGTCCACCGTCGCAATCATCAGGCGGATCAGGTCGATGTTCTTCCATTCGTTGAATCCGCCGATGTTATAGGTCTCCCCTGCGGCACCCTGATGGAAAATCAGGTCGATGGCGGCGGCGTGGTCCTCCACATAAAGCCAGTCCCGAACGTTCTCCCCCTTGCCGTACACGGGAAGGGGTTTCCGGTTGCGGATATTGTTGATGAAAAGGGGAATCAATTTCTCCGGGAACTGGTAAGGACCGTAATTGTTGGAACAATTGGTCACCACCGTCGGCATGCCGTAGGTATCGTGGAAAGCGCGGACAAAATGATCCGAAGAGGCTTTTGACGCGCTGTAAGGGCTGTGGGGATGATAGGCGGTATCTTCCCGGAAAAGCAGGTCGCCATAAGGGCCGCGGCCGTCCTTGTCTCCCTCGGGGCGGGTCATTTCCAGGGCCCCGTACACCTCGTCCGTAGAGATGTGATAGAAGAAACAGCCCTCGTATTTGCGCTCCTCCCAGCACAGGCGGGCCGCCTGCAGCAGGGAAAGCGTACCCAGCACATTGGTGCGGGCAAAGGTGAAGGGATCCTTGATGGAACGGTCCACGTGGCTTTCCGCAGCAAGGTGAATCACTCCGTCCACCCGCTCCTGGCGCATCAGGTCATACACCGTCTCGAAATCGCAGATATCCGCCTTGAAGAAACGGTAGTTGGGCGCCTTCTCGATGTCGCGCAGGTTGTCGAGGTTCCCGGCATAAGTCAGTTTATCCAGGTTGATGATCCGGTACTCCGGATACGCCTTCACGAAGCGGCGCACTACGTGGGAACCGATGAACCCGGCCCCTCCGGTAATCAAAATCGAGCGTTTGTATTCCATTGACATGCTTTTATCTGCGGTTTTCCGCCAGGTTCAACAAATATTGGCCGTAAGGGTTCTTCGCCATCGGCGCCGCGATGCGCTTGAGTTTTTCCGCATCGATCCAACCCTTTTCGTAGGCGATGGCTTCCAGACAGGCGATCTTCAGGCCCTGACGCTTCTCCAGCACCTCCACGAAGACGGAGGCCTCGGAGAGCGAATCGTGGGTTCCCGTATCAAGCCAGGCAAAGCCGCGGCCAAAGGTCTGGACCTTCAATTCGCCGGAGCGCAGGAACTCCTGGTTGACGCTGGTGATTTCCAGCTCTCCGCGCGCCGAAGGGCGGATATGCGCCGCCACATCGACCACCTTGTTCGGATAAAAATACAGGCCGACCACCGCGTAATGGGACTTGGGGGCGGCAGGTTTTTCCTCGATGGAAAGGCAGTTGCCCTGCGCATCGAACTCCGCGACGCCGTAGCGCTCCGGATCGTTGACCCAGTAGCCGAAGACCGTCGCCTTGCCCTGCTCTTCCGCAGATGAGACGGCTTCCTGCAGCATCGCACTCAAGCCGTTTCCGTGGAAGATATTGTCTCCGAGCACCAGACAGGCCGCATCGTCGCCGATAAAATCCTTGCCGATGATGAAAGCCTGCGCCAGCCCGTCCGGAGAAGGCTGTACGGCATAGGAGAAGTTTACCCCGTAGTCCGAGCCGTCGCCCAGCAGGCGCCGGAAGGAAGGCATATCCTCCGGGGTGGAGATAATCAGGATATCGCGGATTCCCGCCAGCATCAGCACCGAGATGGGATAATACACCATCGGCTTGTCGTAGATGGGCAGCAACTGCTTGCTGACACCCTTCGTTATGGGATAGAGGCGCGTTCCGCTGCCGCCTGCGAGCACGATTCCTTTCATAGCCTGTCGATGCATTTTTTCAGGGAATCATACCACCAGGGAATCTGAATCCCGAAAGTTTCACGGAAAAGGGTTTTATCCAGCACGCTGTACTGGGGACGGCGCGCCTTGGTGGGGAACTGCTCACTGCGGCAAGGGCGGATGTCACAGCTGTGACCGCCCAGGGCAGCGATGGCCCGTGCGAAATCATACCAACTGGTCACTCCCTCGTCGGTATAGTGATAGATGCCGTACTTATGCAGCTGTCCGCTGTCCACGATGCCCAGGATGGCGGCGGCAAGGTCCGCGGCGGCCGTGGGGCTGCCGGTCTGGTCGAACACCACGTTCAAGCTGTCGCGCTCCTCGGTCAGGCGCAGCATCGTCTTGACGAAATTCTTTCCGAACGGGGAATAGAGCCAGGCCGTGCGCAGGATGATGGCGCCGCAGTTCGAGGCCAGTACGGCCTCCTCCCCTGCCCGCTTCGTCTTTCCGTACGCGCTGAGCGGCCGGACGGGGGCATCCTCCGGTATCGGCGTGCAGCCGTCGCCGGCGAAAACATAGTCGGTGGAAATATGCACCAGCACCGCGTTCCTGCGTCCGGCGGTCCGGGCCAGGTTGGCAGGCGCCTCCGCATTCAGCCGCATCGCCAGGTCAAAATCGTCCTCGGCGCGTTCGACATCGGTGTAAGCGGCACAATTGATGATCAGGTCAACGGACTCCCGGTCTGCAATGGCGTCCACTGCAGCGGCATCCAAAATATCCAGCCGTTCCACGGGTAAGCCGGGAATTTCCGAAATATCCGTGAACACAAAACGGTGGGCCGATTCCTGAGCAAGCAATCGCAATTCCCTGCCCAACTGACCATTTGCCCCTGTCACCAAAATATTCATTTTGACGCTTGCATCATATATTCCGACAAATTTACTAATTTTGCGATAAATGACAAAAAAAGAACCGATTGTTTTGTACACCGACGGGGCGGCCAGCGGCAACCCCGGACCCGGCGGATATGGCGCCGTACTGCTCTGCGGAGGGCTTCGCAAGGAACTCAGCGGCGGTTTTGCGCTTACCACCAACAACCGGATGGAACTGTTGGCCGTCATCAAGGGACTGGAGGCCATCAAATGGGACAGGGCGACCGTGCATGTTTACAGCGACTCCACCTACGTGGTCAAGAGCGTCGAGGAGGGATGGCTGGATTCCTGGATCGCCAAAGACTGGAAAAAGACCAAGAATACGGACCTCTGGCAGCGCTTCGTTCCGCTGCGCGAACGGCACGAGCTGCATTTTCACTGGGTGAAGGGGCATGCCGACAACCCCGAGAACGAACGCTGCGACCGCCTGGCCGTCGCAGCCCGCGAACAATCCGGTCTGCCCGCCGACCCCGGCTACGAAAAACTATTGTGATTTTTTATATCTTTGCAGCATATGAACAAAGCAATTGTAGGCATCACCCAGGGCGATTCCAACGGAATCGGCTACGAAGTCATCATCAAGGCGCTTTCCGATCCGCGCATTCTCGATATGTTCACGCCGGTCATTTACGGCTCCTCCAAACTTTTCGGTTTCTATAAAAAGACCCTGCCGGAAATGGAGCAGCTGGAATGCTACGCCATCAACAGCGCAGCCGAGGCGAAACCCAAGTGTATCAATATCATCAACTGCCTGCCTGACAGCGTTTACGCAGAGCCCGGAAGGGCTACGGGCGAGTCGGCAAAGGCGGCCATCGAGGCCATCAACCGCGCGGTTGCGGACCTGAAGGACGGGGCCATCGACACCCTTGTCACCGGTCCCATCGACAAGCGGGCGATGACGGCGGAAGGCTTCGGATACGCCGGCCATACCGACTTTTTCAGGGACGCCTTCGGCGTGAAGGATGTCACGATGCTGATGATCAGCAGCCGCATCCGTCTGGGCGTAGTGACGGGACACATCCCCCTCAAGGAGGTGCCCGGCGCCATTACCCGGGAACGCATCCTGGGCAAACTGCGCCTGATGAGCGAGTCGCTCAAACAGGATTTCGGCGTCGTGGAACCGCGCATCGCCGTCCTCAGCCTGAACCCGCACAGCGGTGACGGCGGACTGCTGGGCAACGAGGAGCAGGAGGTGATCATTCCGGCCATCAAACAGGCGACGGAAGAAGGCCTGCTCGCCTTCGGTCCCTTCTCCCCCGACGGTTACTTCGGGCTTTCCCATTACGAGCATTTCGACGCCACCCTCGCGATGTACCACGACCAGGGACTGGCACCCTTCAAGACCATCGCTTTCGACGACGGGGTGAACTACACCGCAGGACTGCCGGTCGTGCGCACCTCCCCGGACCACGGCACGGCGCCGGACCTCGCAGGAAGAGGCGAAGCCGACGCCCGTTCCATGCGGGCCGCCATCTTCGCCTCGATCGACATCCTGAACCACCGCAGACGGTGGAAGAAGTTACAGGAAAACAAGCTGGTTATATAAGCCCGCCCTCCGGTTCGAAATAATTGATCCGCATCGCGCGCTTGACCTCTGCAAGGGTCTGCGCGGCGACGGCGCGTGCCGCCTCGGTCCCCTGGCGGAGCACCTCCACCACGTAAGGGAGGTCCTGCTCGAAGCGGGCCCGGCGTTCGCGCATCGGCTGCAGGGTGTCCTGCAGCACAGCGTCGAGGAAATTCTTCACCATCACATCCCCCAGGCCGCCGGCACGGTACTGCGCCTTCACTTCGTCCAGATTATGGAATTCGAAGGAAGCCTTTCGGCCCTGGAAACAGGCACCGAACTTCTCGAAGTGCTCGTCCCGGCAGAAAGCGTCCAGGTAGGTAAAGACGGGATTCCCCTCCACCTTGCCCGGGTCGCTGACCTGCAGGTGGTTAGGGTCCGTGTACATCCCGCGCACCTTGGCACTGACGGTCGGCGCATCGTCGGAAAGATAGATGCAGTTGCCCAGGCTCTTGCTCATCTTGGCCTTGCCGTCCGTTCCGGGAAGCCGCATACAGGAGGCATTGTCCGGGAGCAGGATTTCAGGCTCAACGAGCACCGGCGCATAGGTCGCATTGAATTTCCGGACGATTTCGCGCGTCTGCTCGAGCATCGGCTCCTGGTCCTCCCCCACCGGGACGACCGTCGCCTTGAAGGCGGTAATGTCCGCCGCCTGGCTGATGGGATAGCAGAAAAAACCTACGGGAATCCCCGCCTTGTTGTCCTGTGCCACGTCCTCGTTGAAGCCGCGCATCTGAATCTCCGCCTTCACCGTCGGGTTGCGCTGGAGGCGCTGCACCGTCACCAGGTTGTTGTAGAAGAAAGTCAGTTCCGTCAGTTCGCTGATCTGCGACTGGATGAAGATATGCGTCTTCGCCGGATCCAGTCCCGCTGCCAGGTAATCCAGTGCCACCTGCAGGATGCTGTCCCGGATCTTTCCGGGATTGTCGGCATTGTCGGTGAGAGCCTGCGCGTCCGCAATCATCACGAAGATGTCATCGAAAGTGCCGCTGTCCTGCAACTCCACCCGCCGGCGGAGCGAGCCTACATAATGACCGATATGGAGCCGCCCCGTGGGACGGTCTCCGGTCAGTATTACTTTCCTTCCCATCAGTCTTTCACCGCTTTCAGAGCCTCACGGATGCGCGCTTCGATCTCGTCGCAGAGTTCGGTGTTGTCTTTGAGCAACTGCTTGACCGCCTCGCGGCCCTGGGCGAGTTTCTCCCCGTTGTAGGAGAACCAGGAGCCGGATTTCTGGAGGATGTCGAAATCCACGCCGAGGTCCACGATTTCGCCCGCGTGGGAGATACCCTCGCCATAGACGATATCGAATTCCGCCTTCTTGAAGGGCGGAGCCATCTTGTTCTTCACCACCTTCACCTTCGTCCGGTTGCCCAGGGCGTCGTCACCGTCCTTGATCTGCGTGGTCCGGCGCACGTCGATACGCACGGAAGCATAGAACTTCAAGGCATTGCCGCCGGTCGTCGTCTCAGGATTGCCGAACATGATGCCGATCTTCTCGCGCAACTGGTTGATGAAGATGCAGCAGGTACCGGTCTTGGAGATATTGGCCGTCAGTTTGCGCAGCGCCTGGCTCATCAGGCGCGCCTGCAGGCCGACCTTGTTGTCGCCCATCTCGCCTTCGATTTCCGCCCGCGGGGTCAGCGCAGCCACGGAGTCGATGACGACGATGTCCACCGCACCCGAACGGATCAGGTTGTCGGCGATCTCGAGGGCCTGTTCGCCATTGTCCGGCTGGGAAATCAGCAGGGTGTCGAGGTTCACGCCGAGGGCCTTGGCATAACTGCGGTCGAAAGCGTGCTCGGCATCGATCATCGCGGCAATGCCGCCGGTCTTCTGGGCCTGCGCGATCGCGTGGATGGCGAGCGTTGTCTTACCGCTCGATTCCGGTCCGTAGATTTCAATGATCCGCCCGCGGGGATAACCGCCGATGCCCAGCGCGTGGTCAAGCGCGACGGAGCCCGTCGGAATCACCTGCACATCCCCCTCGGGTTCATCCCCGAGTTTCATGATGGTACCTTTTCCGTAATCCTTTTCAATCTTGTCGATGGTCGCCTGCAAAGCCTTCAGCTTCGCAGCATTCACCTCTTTTTGATCCACTTCTTTAGCCATAATATTCTCGTTTTTGTCGTTATTCTTTGTCTCACTTGGAAACCCATTGCGGCAGTTTTCCACCAATAGACAAAGATAGTTAAACTTTTTTGATAAATTTGCAGTGTGAGAAAAAAAGCTTGCGGCACAAGGGTACATTTACCCGGATAGGGTTGCGAAGCAACAAGTACCCGGTGCCGCAAGCTTTTTTCAAGATTACGCTGCAAAGCATTATGAAAAATCGGTTGCTCGGTAAAAATTTGGAAGAGTTGCAGGCGGCGGCCCTGGAAGCAGGGCTGAAAAAATTCGCCGGCGGGCAGCTCGCACAGTGGCTCTACGAGAAGAAGACGGGTGATTTTACGGCGATGACGAACCTCTCCGCCGCCGCCCGCCAAACCCTTGCAGAGCGCTGGGAAACCGGCATCCGTCCCTACGAGCAGGTCACCGATTCCGCCGACGGGACGCGCAAATACCTCTTTGCCGTCGAATGCGAACACGCCGGAAAAACCGAGCGCAGCCTCGTCGAAGCCGTGATGATTCCGGACGGAGACCGCCGTACGCTCTGCGTCTCCTCCCAGGCCGGCTGCAAGATGGGCTGCAAATTCTGCATGACGGGCCGCCAGGGCTTTCACGGCAACCTTGACGCGGCGGACATCCTGAACCAGATCGTTTCCATCGACGAAGCGCAGGAACTGACCAACATCGTCTTTATGGGGATGGGCGAACCGTTGGACAACTACGAGCAACTTTCGCGCGCCCTGACGGTGCTGACCGCCCCCTGGGGCTTCGCCTGGAGCCCGAAGCGCATCACCGTTTCCACCATCGGCGTCCTGCCGGCGCTGAAACGCTATCTCGACGAATTCTCCTGCCACCTCGCCGTCAGTCTCCACCATCCCTTCCCGGATGCGCGGGAGACGATGATGCCCGTCCAAAAGGCCTGGCCGGCCGAGCAGGTGCTGGACCTGATCCGTCAGTACGATTTCAGCGGACAGCGGCGCGTCAGCTTCGAATACACGATGTTCGCCGGCTGGAACGACGCTCCCGTCCACGCGGACGCCCTCGCCCGCCTGCTCCGCGGCATCGAGTGCCGGGTGAACCTCATCCGCTTCCACCGCATCCCCGATTTTCCGCTGCAGAGCAGCAGCACGCAACGTATGGAAGCCTTCCGCGACCGCCTGAACCGCAGCGGCGTCACCTGCACCATCCGGGCATCGCGGGGCGAGGACATCCAGGCCGCCTGCGGCATGCTCGCGGGGAAAAAACGGGAAGAAGGCGAAGAAAAGCTGCTCCAGCATTTCCAGAGCCAATGCGCCCGCCGCGAATACGCCGGCAAGGAGCTGCTGCGCAAGATTACGGAACGTCTGGACGGCGATGCCGATGCGGCGCAGCGCGTGCTGGAAGCCCTGCAGAAAGACCGGTATCAGTCCGACGAAAGATATGCCGCCGCCTTTGCGCGGGAAAAAGCGGCCCTGACGGGCTGGGGACCCTTGAAAATCCGGCTTGCACTGCGCGCCAAGGGCATTTCCGAGGATCACATCGGGCAAGCGCTCGAGGGCATCGACACGGAAGCGGCGGGGGCGAAACTCGAACGGCTGCTCGCCGCCAGACAGCGTCAGCTGGAAGGCGATCCGGCGGCCCGCCTCAAACTGATCCGCTACGCCCTTTCGCGCGGCTATTCCTACGACGAAATCCAGCATCTAATCCCGTGATTTTTCACAGCGCCCGAGTTTGAGCGCCTGTTCTTCATTGACGATACCGGCTTCCAGCAGACCCTGCGCCGTCCATTGTTCCCTGGGATGATGGCTGCGGTACAGGCCGATGGCGCGGGCAAGCGCCGCACTGCGCACATCCGGATGCTCCCGGAGCGCCTCCACCTCCCATTCCCAGAAGGGTTTCGCCGCGCAGGAGCCGCAGACAATCAAATCCTTCAGGGCATTGAACTTCTCTTCATCGAAACGCCAGATGTTCATCAACTGCTCCGGACAGGCGTAGCCGCCCAGGGCTTCCCGGTAAGCCACCATCCTCGCCGCAAACCAGGGGCCGATGCCCGGAAGCGTGTCGAAAGCCGCCGAGTCCGCGCGGTTGATATCGGTTTTCGGGATATCGATATAGGGTTCGAGCCGCCGGTACACCGAATCGGAAACGACGTAGGACTTCGCAAAATCGGCTTTCCGACGGAAGCGGCCGCCTTTTTCGCGATAGGCGACGATCGATGCCGCCTGCTTTTCGCTGAAACCCAGCCGCTGCAGGTCCTCGCTGCTCACCGTATTGGGATTGAAGCGGAAATTCTCCACTTTCCGCCGATAATTGCGCAGCACTGCCCTGGCCTGCGGAGCGTGCTGCGAAGGGCGGCGGACCGGCTCCGCGGCGGCAGAGCGGACGGCTTCGGGGGCCTGACCTTCCTGCGGAACTGCCAGCGGCACATAGACCGTGTCGGGCTTATCCTCGTGGGCGATGATTTGCAGCGCGGCCGCCCGGTGTACGAAGAGGGCGGACTGGTAACCGATGATCAGAAAGGCCAGGGACAGCGCGCCGGCCTTGAAGGCGGTATGCTCACCGTCAGGCTTCTCCAGTTTCCCCATCGCCGTAATCTTTGTATTTATTGCGATGGACCTTACCTTTTTCCTCCGGTTTTCCGCCGACGACCAGCACGATTTCCCCGCGGGGTTCTTCGGCGCGGAAATGCGCCAGCACCTCCCCGATGGAGCCCCGTACGTGCGTCTCGTGCAGTTTGGAGATTTCACGGGCGACGGAGCAGGGACGCTCGTCCCCAAAAACGGCAGCCAGGTCTTCGAGCGTGGCGACGAGCCGGCGGGGAGATTCGTAGAAAGTCATCGTCCGATCCTCGACGGAAAGTGCCTCCAGACGCGTCTTGCGGCCTTTTTTAAGGGGAAGAAAGCCCTCGAAGCAGAAGCGGTCGCAAGGCAGTCCGGAGGACACGATGGCCGGGATACAGGCCGTGGCTCCGGGCAGCGTCTGCACCTCGATGCCGGCTTCGGCGCAACTGCGTGCAAGCAGGAATCCCGGGTCGGAGATGCCGGGTGTACCGGCGTCGCTGACCAGGGCGATGGTCTCCCCGCGCAACAGTCGTTCCCGGATCATCGCCACCGCCTCGTGCTCGTTGAACTTGTGGTGGGACTGCAACTTGCCCTTGATGCCGAAATGGGCGAGCAGGATACCGCTGGTGCGGGTGTCCTCCGCAAGGATCAGGTCTGCGGCCTTCAGGACTTCCACGGCCCTGAAAGTCATATCTTCGAGGTTGCCCACAGGGGTCGGGACGATGTAAAGGATTCCGGTCTTCATGTCGCAAAGATAAAGGGAAAAGACCCGTTGAAAAAATTTTTCAACGCTTATTTTCGGGGATGATGTTCCAAAACGGATTTTTGCCAGGTACTGCGGTCGATATGGGTGTAAAGTTCGGTGGTGAGGATGCTTTCGTGCCCGAGCATTTCCTGCACGACGCGCAGGTCAGCGCCGTTTTCGATGAGGTGAGTCGCAAAGGAATGGCGGAAGGTATGCGGCGATATTTCCTTGGTCACGCCCGCGGCGAGCGCCTGCTTGCGGACCATCTTGAAGACGGAAATGCGGCTGAGCGCTTTTCCGAAGCGGTTCAGGAAGAGCCTGCCGTCATCGGCACCGGCCGGCGTCGGACGCTGCGGAAGATAATCGGCGAGCGCTTCGGCAGCGCATTCCCCCATCGGCACCAGGCGTTCCTTGTTCCCCTTGCCCGTGACGCGCACGAAGCCTTCTCCGCTGAAGATGTCCGGAAGGAGCAGTGCGCAGGCTTCGGAGACCCGCAGGCCGCAGCCGTAGAGCAGTTCGAGAATGGCGCGGTCGCGCTTACCCTGCCAGCTGCGCGTATCGACGCTTTCGATGATGGCGCTCACTTCTTCTTCGGAAAGCACGTCCGGCAGGTAGCGCCCGAGTTTCGGGGCATAGACCGCATCGCAGGGATTGTCCGGACGCTCGCCTTCGAGCACGAGATAGTCGAAAAAGGACTTGAGCGCGCTCAGTTCGCGGGCCTGGGAACGGCCGGAAACGCCATCGGAGCGACTTGACAGCCAGGCTGTTACATCATCGGAGGTCACGCTCTTCGGATCGGCCGGAGTATCGGCCAGAAAAATCTCCACATCCGAGCGGTAAGCACTTACGGTATGGGGCGATAGTTGCCGCTCCATCCGCAGGTACCAACTATAGTCTTCCAGCAGTCGTTCCGCGTTCATAAGCACAAATATAATAAAATAGTGTTATATTTGCGGAGATGAAACGTAGCTTACATACACTGTTGTGGGGCATCCCGCTGCTTTTTTCGCTGTGGGCCTGCGACATGACCGGCGGAGAGGGGCCCGTTCCCGTTCCGGACGAGTACGAACGCGTCGTCATACTCTATTCCGCCGGATACAACACCATCAGTGATTATTTACAGGGAGACATTCGGGAACTGCTCGACTCCCCTTCCGCCTATCTTCCGGTCCGTGGAGGCAAGAAAGCCTTCCTGGTGGTGACGCACCAGACCGGACGCGCCTACGATTTCACCAATCCTACCTCGCCGTATCTGCTGCGCATCAGCCGGAATTACGACGGAAGCGCGCGCTGCGACACCCTGCTGACCCTGGAGAAAGGCACCCGCGTCATCGATGTTCCCGTCTGCCGGAGCCTCCTCGAATACATCGGAGAGCATTTTCCCTCCCGTCATTACGGGATGATTTTCTCCTCGCACGGAACGGGCTGGCTTCCCAAGGGATATTATGGCTCGGAGAAGAGCGACGATCTCGTCATCTGGTCGGCTCCCCGGCCTTCCGGCACGATGAGTGCGCCCGCCGGACTCGTTCCCGAAGGCGCCGTTCCCTACACGCTGCCGGATCCGGACGACATCCCCGTCAAGAGCCTCGGAAACGAGGTGGAACAGGATGCGAGAGGAAAGAGCTGGGCCTATGAGATGGACCTGCCGGAATTCGTGCAGGCCTGCCCCCTGCATTTCGATTACCTGCTGCTGGACGCCTGCCTGATGGGCGGCATCGAGACAGCTTACGAATTCCGCAACATCGCAGATTATATCGGCTTCTCCGCCGCGGAAATCCCTGCAGAAGGCTTCTACTACAGCGGGATACCGAGGCACCTGCTCTATGATACGCCCGCCGATCCCATGAGCGTCTGTTCAGACTTTTACATCAAGGCGCTGTCGCGCTCCGGTTCGCAGCGCACGGCCGTGGTTTCCTTCATCGACTGCTCGAAACTGGAAGCCCTCGCGCAGGTCTGCCGGACGATTTTCGAAAAATACAGGTCAGGGCTGAACACGATCAACCCCGGGAAGGTACAGGGATTCTTCCGACACAATCAGCACTTCTTCTACGACCTGCAGGACATCGTCATCAAGTCCGGTGCCAGCGGAGAAGACCTGGCCGCCTTCCAGACGGCACTTTCCAACTGCGTCCTTTACCTGGCTTTCACGGAAAGGGCCATGAGCAGCATCGTGGTGGACCGCTTCTGCGGATTCAGCATGTACCTCCCCTGCCACGGGAACGCCAAACTCAATGATTTCTATAAGGGCCTGGCCTGGAACAAGGCCACGGCGCTTGTCAAATAAGAAAATTATCCTATCTTTGCAGCGCATTTGAAAACCTTAGGGTTTTGGTGCAATGGGTCCCGGACCCGTTCCGGGATGAGTAACACATTTTAACAACAAAAAAATGCAACATTTTGAATTGAAAGGCCAGATCCGCCAGGTCGGTAACAAGGCGGTCATCAAGGCGTTCCGCAAGCAGGGTCTCGTTCCTTGCAACCTCTATGGCGGCGGTATGGACAATGTCCTCTTCACCGTTGACGCAAAAGAACTCAAAGGGCTTACCCACACGCCCAAGTCCTACATCATCGACCTCGTCCTCGACGGGAAGGAGAAATTCACCGCCGTGCTGCACGAACTGCAGTTCCACCCGGTGAACGACGAGTGCCTGCACGTTGACTTCCTCGCCGTCAGCGAGAAGAAGCCCGTCAGCATCTCCGTTCCCATCGTCATCACCGGCCACGCCGTCGGTGTGCAGAAGGGTGGCAAGTTCTTCCAGACGGCCCGCAATCTGAAGATCAGCGGTCTGATGAAGAACCTCCCGGACGACGTCACCGTCGATATCACCGATCTCGACCTCGACAAGAAGATCAAGGCGGGCGACGTGAAACTGGACGGCATCAGCGTACTTACCCCGAAGGACAGCGTGATCTGCGGTGTCAAGACCACCCGCAACACGGCCGTTCAGGCGGAAACTGAGTAAGCCGCGTGTCCGAAAAGACCTACTTGGTCGCCGGACTCGGGAACATCGGTCCCGAATATGCCGCGACGCGACACAATGTCGGATTTATGATATTGGATGCCTGGGCTCAGGCATCCGATATCGTTTTTTCCACCGAGCGTTACGGCGATATCGCCCAACTCCGCCTCAAAGGGCGGGACATACGCCTGCTCAAGCCCTCCACCTATATGAACCTGAGCGGCAACGCCATCCGCTACTGGGCACAGAAACTGGACATTCCCCTCTCGAACATCCTCGTCATCTGCGATGACCTGAACCTGCCTTTCGGCATGCCCAGGATGCGCCTCAGCGGCAGCGACGGTGGCCACAACGGACTGAAAAACATCATCGAATTACTTGAAACTCAGGATTTTGCCCGTATCCGGATAGGCATCGGACACGACTTTGCCGATGGAGAACAAATCGACTTTGTACTGGGTGCAATCAACGCGGATGAAAAAGCCGTTATCGACGAAAGCGGAAAAAAAGTCATCCAGGCCGTTAAGGACTGGATTTTCATCGGAGGTCAGCGGGCGATGAGTAATTTGAACGCAAAACCCGCCAATCATTAAATTTTTGCATCAAATATTTGCAAATCAAATAAATGATTTATATCTTTCGCAAGATTTTGTTTGGCAAACTTATTTACTTAATACAAACCACTAAAAATCCAACACAATGAAAGCACTTGTTGAGAAGCTCAATGCTCAGATCGCTGAATTCCAGAAGAACGCTGAAGCTCAGCTCGTTAAGGGTAACAAAGCCGCTGGCGCCCGCGCCCGTAAGGCTGCTCTCGCCATCATGAAGGACCTGAAGGAGTTCCGTAAGGTTTCTGTTGAGGCTGCGAAGTAATTCCCGCATACAGAAAAAGAATAAGCCGGCTCTTTCGAGTCGGCTTATTCTTTTGTAAACGCTGCTGGCTTGTGTCAGAAGCCCTCTGCTCCCTGTTGCTTCGCAACCCTATCCGGGAAATTGAGTGACAAACCGAGTGACATGAAATTTATTTCAATGTCCGAGGTGCGAAACTCAAAGCCTTCAGGCAAATGGTCGCAGAGGGCAAGCTGCCACAGCTTAAACGCAGCGTTTACAAATTAATGCAGGTCTGGAGACGGAGGTCAGCGGAGGAAGCACCGACGACAATCTGGTACTCACCACTTTCCACCTTCCAGGCGTGCGAAGCCATATCGTAATAGCTGAACGCATCCGGGCCCAGGTGCACACTGTAACGCTCGGACTTACCGCCGGCGATCATGTGCTTGTCAAAGCCCTTGAGTTCCTTGGCCGGACGCAGAACCTCGGAAGAGAGCGGCGCTACATACACCTGCGCAGCCTCGGCAGCCGCCAGTTTCCCGGTATTCTTGACAGTGAAACTGACCTCGAAGCCGTCACCGGACTTCTCTACGGAAAGGTCGCTGTATTCGAAGTTGACATAGCTCAGACCATAGCCGAAGGGGAACATCGGTTCCACATCGAAATGCTCTACACCACGGTAGCCCACGAAGATTCCTTCACTGTATTGGGCAAAAGGATAGGGATTGCGGCCCTTCTTCACGTCGTGAATATGGGGAATCCGCTGCGGATAATAAGCGTAGACGGGATTCTTCTCCAGGGTTCCCCAGAAAGTGAAGGGAAGTTTACCGGAGGGAACCACCTTGCCGGAAATCAGGTCGGCAAGCGCGTGGCCGCCTTCCTGGCCGCCATACCAGGCCATGATGATGGCGCTGACCTTGTCCTTCCAGGGATTGATATCCACCTCGCCGCCGGAGTTGATGACCACGATGACGCGGGAGTTCAGGGCGCAGACCTTGTCGATCAGTTCGTTCTGCCCCTCAGGCAGAGAATAGCTCCGGTCGTGGTTTTCCCGCTCGGTATCCTTATTGAAGCCCACGGAAATCACAACGGCACTCGCCTTGGCAAGCAACTTCTCTTCGGCGGCTCCGATGGCCGTGCAATCCACCAGCGTGGTCTTGTAGCCTTTTCCAAGGCCCTGCAGGCCGGCAGCCAGAGTGATGTTGCGTC
Organism: Bacteroidales bacterium; assembly: GCA_016282145.1. GTDB lineage: Bacteria > Bacteroidota > Bacteroidia > Bacteroidales > UBA932 > Cryptobacteroides. The sequence goes on from JAEEJZ010000003.1 coordinate 32,435, forward strand.
CCTCGATGGGATGCATGGCACCGCTGCCACCACCAAAGGCGACGACATCGGCATTCGGGCCAAGGACCACGATATTATTCTTTCCGGAAGCCTTGACGGGCAGGATACCGTCATTCTTGAGCAGGACCGGGCCCTCGACGGAAGCGTTGTAGGCCATCTTGCGGGAGAACTCGTAATCCTCGGGGATGCTCTCATCCTTCATCGGAAGATCCAGCAGGCCAAAGGCGGAGAAAGTCTGCAGAATATGGGTGCACATACGGTCCAGGTCGGCTTCTTCGACGACGCCGGAAAGGAGCAGCTCCTTCACCTCCTCAGGTCCCGTCACGGCCGCCCGGGGCATTTCCAGATCCAGCCCGCTGGTCAGCACACCCAGGGTGGTATAGGTAGAAACCCAGTCGGACATCACGATACCGCCGAAGCCCCAGTCACGCAGTTGGTTGATCAGCCAGGGATTCTCCGCGGCGTGCATGCCGTTCACGGGATTGTAACTCGTCATCACGGCACCCACGGCACCTTGCTCGATCGCCTTACGGAAAGCGGGGAAATAAATCTCATTCATCGTCCGCTCATCGGCATTGGAAGAAACCTTGTGGCGGGCATATTCCTGATTGTTCAGCGCGAAGTGCTTGATGGTAGCGATGACGCGCTCGTTCTGGATACCATTAATATAATTAAGGGCAATTTCCGAAGAGAGGAAAGGATCCTCACCATAATATTCGAAATTGCGGCCGCAGAGCGCCGTACGGTAGATGTTCACGCCCGGGCAGAGCATGATGCGCACCCCACGCGCCGTGGCATCGCAACCGATACCGTTACCCACGCCCAGGGCCGCATCGCGGCTGAAGGTGGAAGCGAGCAGGATGCCGCAGGGATAGTAGGTACTGTTGGTCTTGTTACGAACGCCCTGGGGGCCGTCCGCCATACGCACGACGGGAATGCCGAGCCGCTCGACGGGAGCGGTATGGAAGCCGTCATCCTTTCCACTGATCAGGGCGATTTTCTCATCCACCGTCATCTGGGACACCAGTTTCTTGGCCCGCTGGGTATCGGAGTCCTTAATCACATAAGGTTGCGCCGACAGCAAGGCGGACACGCAAAGGGCAAAAGCCGCAAAAAAGATTTTTTTCATCATAATATGGGATTAATATAAAAATCAAAGGAATACTCCCGCGCGGGAATCATATATTCAGGACGGGGGATGGTCCTCCAGGAGGTAACGCAACCCAGTCCCATCTGCATTAAATCCAGATTCACATAGGTTCCTCCCTCGCTGCGGTGGCCGATGCAGGCCTTGCCCAGCAGGGACAGGGAGTGGCGCTGGTCGCCGCGATCCCGCCGACCGCCTCCCGTCAGGGAAAGGTCGATATCGCGGCGGCTGAGCGGCAGGGCCGAAGCGCTGAAGGCCGAGGGCGCCGATATCTCAAGGCCGGAGCCGTTCGCATCGCGGAGGCGGAGGTAGCGCAAATCGACGTGCGTGCCGCTTTCCTGCGGACGGACATAGCCCCAATGGTACTGATCCTCCACCCGCTGGCGATAACGGCCGATGGGCGCAGAGGACTTGCGGTCGCAGTAACTTTCCTGCGGGCCGGCACCGTAAAATTCCAGATCGGAGAAGTCTCCGGGCATCGCGAATTCCACGCCGAAGCGGAACAGGTCCGGAAGCCCGCTCCGAAGCGGCCGCATCGCTTCTTCCACGTGCAGCACGCCGTCCGGGAGCAGGGTATGACGCATCGTCACCTCCGCAAAATCCCCGAGCTGCCAGACCGTCGTCGCCACATTCCCCTCCTCCGAGAAGGAAAGCAGGCGGAAATCGGGATAGAGCCACAGGCCCATCTTCTGCTCGAGCTTCGCCCCGAGGTCATTCTCCGTGACCGCCCTGCCGAAGCAAGGCATCAGCGGAGCTTTCAACAATTCTTTTCCACCGACCGTATAGGAGACCAGCGCACCGGTCGCCTTGTCATAGCCGACTTTTACCTGCTGCCCGCGCAGGCAGGGGGCCTTGGGACGATAAGCCGCTTCCCGCAGAAGCAACTGCGCCGTCGCCATCTCGCTGCCGGCAGGCAGAAGGCCATCGGAAGTTTTAAGACGTGCCCTCACATTCAGGAAAAGTTCCCCTTCCAGCGAAGAGAGTTCTTCTCCGGTGAATCCCAGGGAAACGACAGCACTTTCCTGCGGGGCGATGTCCGGACAATCCAGGACACCGGCCAGCGCAGGGACACCGTCGGCGATGACCTCCCATTCGAGGCTGTACCGCTTCGTCCCGGTAAAGAAATGTTCGTTGAAAATCTTCAGCCTGCCCGCGCCGGCATCGCTCATCCAGAGGTTCTGATACTGGTACTTCACCTCCATGGCGTGCGGATGCAGGCTGCGGTCCGAGGCCACGATGCCGTTGCAGTTGAAGGAATTGTCGGAGGGGTCGTAATCATTCATATCCCCGCCGAAAATCCAGATATGGTCCGTTCCGTTCCCCTTGTGGGAGGGCCAGCGGATGGCCTGGTCTTCAAAGTCCCAGATGCAGCCGCCCTGATAGGAGGGGTATTTGCGGATCAGGTCCCAATATTCCTTGAAACCACCCATGGAATTCCCCATGGCGTGGGCATACTCGCACTGAATCAGCGGCTTGGTAGGCTGCGAAAGGCAATACTCCTCACATTTTTCGTAACCCAGGTACATCGGGCAGAAGATATCCGTCGCGTGCCCGGTACAGGCCTGCTCGAACTGGACGGGACGGCTCTTGTCCCAGGCCTTGAGCCAGTCATAGCAGGCATCGAAATTCGGCCCGTAGCCGGCTTCGTTGCCCAGGCTCCAGACAATGATGCAGGGGTGATTGACATCCCGCCTCGCCATACGGCTCAGTCTTTCCATATGCGCCTGCGCGTAAAGCGGATTCTTCGCCAGGGTCTTTTCCTCGTATCCCATCCCGTGCGACTCGATGTTCGCCTCGTCAATTACATACAGGCCGTAGCGGTCGCACAGCGAATACCAGAGCGGGTCATTGGGATAGTGGCAGGTCCGGACGGTATTGATGTTAAGCGACTTCATCAGGCGGATATCCCGTTCCATGTCTTCACGGGAAACGACATAGCCACGCGTCGGATGCAACTCGTGGCGGTTCACGCCCTTGATGAGGACGGGCTTGCCGTTCACGAGGAGTTGTCCGCCCTCGATGCGGACATCGCGGAAGCCGAAATCCAAATCCGCGCACTGCGCCTCTCCCCTCTCGTCCGTCCAAAGTGCCTTCAGATGATAGAGATTCGGGGCCTCGGCGCTCCAGAGCAAGGGATGATCGACCTTCCCGCTAAGGCTGACTTCCCGTTCCGGGAGCCCGGGGCCGCTCATCAAAAAGCGGATATCCTTCAGTTTCTCAAGGAAAGGGGTAATCGTATAACTGCCGTCCATCCCGGCCGTGATGTGCAGGTCGTCCAGGCGCCTGCGGGGCTGGGCCGTGACAAAAGTCTGACGGGAGATGCCGCAGAAACGCCAGAAATCCTGATCCTCCAGATAGGAGCCGTCACACCAGCGGAAGACTTCCAGCGCCAGGAGATTCTCCTTGTCCCCATAGTTGACGAAGCGGCTGATGTCAAAGGTCGCGGCCAGTTTGCTGTCCTCACTGTAGCCCACTTCCTTTCCGTTGACCCAGACCCGCACGCAGGAGGTCACAGAACCGATGCTCAACACGATTCGACGACCTTTCCAGGAGGGGTCGAGCGTAAAACGGCGCCGGTACTGCCCCACGTGATTATGCTCCGTCGGCGGAAGCGGCGGCTGGTTTTCATAATGTCCGCGCCAGGCGTAGCCGATGTTGACATAGAGCGGATCTCCATAGCCGTTGAGTTCCCACATTCCGGGAACGGGTATCGTCCCCCAGGCGGTATCATCCACGCCTGTGCCGAAGAAAGCGGTCTCCCGCCCTTCAGGACTGTCATACCAGCGGAACTTCCAGATACCGTCCAGCGACTGGACCGGATAGGAAGTTTCCAGGGTCGCGGTCATCTCCAGCCGGTTCAACTGGTTAACCGAGGCATCCTGCCAGGGCTGCAGCACCGACAGTACACAGACGAGAAGACCACTCAAAAAATTCATTTCAGCGGGAAGGTAAAATAAGTATCGGGATAAGGTTCATCCTTCAGGGTGAAGTGCCACCACTCTCCGTCATACGGCTTGAAACCGCAGGACAGCATCACGGAACGGAGCAACATCCTGTTCCCATACTGCCGGGGACTGATATTCTTGTTGTCCGGATGCGAGAGTTGGCCGAACCAGTCAAAGGTGCCGCCCATATCGACCTCCTTCTCCGTCTCCATATCGAAAAGGGTCAGGTCGAAGGTACTGCCGCGGGTATGCCCGGAACGGGTAGCGATATACAGCAGTTTGAAAAGCATCGGCTTTTCGAAATCGGGATAGAAATAGCGCTTCATCAAGGTATCTGCGGGGTCCTGGGACCAGCGCACGAAATGATCCACCGCCTTCTGCGGCCGGTAGGCATCGAATATCTTCAGGCGATAGCCTTTCGACTTGAAAATGTCAGAGGCCTTCTTCAGGGCCTGCGCCGCTTCGCGGGTACACATCGCCACCGGTGCTTCATAGCCATCCACCCGCACGCCCATAAAGTTGTAGGTGCTGTAATAACGGATTTCCAGAATGACATCCGGCACGGCCTCAGCGACATAGACAAAACCGGAGGGGTCGTCGCTGTACTTGATGGGAGCCGCCTTGCAGGAGAGCATCGCGGCAAAAAACATTGCAAAAATCAGAAACTTTCTCATATCCCGTTAAAGGTACGAAAAAAATTCCTAAAGAATGACAGATTCTTCGTATATTTGCAGACGGAATTGAGGTATGGTGTAATGGTAGCACTACAGATTTTGGTTCTGCCTGCCCAGGTTCGAATCCTGGTACCTCAACAAAAACCTTCTATCGGGCGTACCACTCGCAGGAAGCCTTGTCGCCCGCCATCCACACGACATCCCCGCTCTTGAAGCGGAAATCCGCCTTGGGATTGGTCAGTACCTTCCCTTCCCGCATCACGCTGATCACCATACAGCCGGACGAGCGCATAGCCACGCTCCGGAGCGTTTTCTCGGTCAGGTAGGAAGTATCGTGCAAGGTATAGGCCTCCAGCGAGAAAGACACGTTCCCGGCATCGCCGAGGGGAAGTTTTTCACGGTCGATGACATCGCGGAACGCCTCGATCTGCGCGGTCGTTCCCACGGCCAGCAGACGGTCTCCCGGGAAAATCCGTTCATCCCCGGCAGGGACCAGGATACTCCGGCTCCCCCGCTCTATCTTGACGATATTGACCCCGGTCGTGTTCCGGAATGGCATCTCCCGGAGTTCCTTGCCGGCAAAGGTCGAATCGGGCGAAACGACCACCTGTTCCAGATGTACGTCATAACCGGAAAGCTTATCCTGCACCGAGGAAGTCACCGGCTTGCGCCTGCGCTCATTGACCTCCTTCTGGTTCAGGTTCTCCAGGAAACGCGTCTCCAGACGCGGCAGGCGTCCCACCGATTTCCGGGCGGAGAAAAAGAAGGCGAAAGCCCCGGCGACAATCAGCAGCAGCGCCCAATAGGACAGGTCAAAATGCCCGATAATCACCAGGATGACAAAGAGTACGGCGATAAAGACGCGCAGGAACACCAGCGCCAGGATCGGCCAGCGGTTCCGGTCCGAAGCGGCGAGCAGGCGGCTCACGGAGTCCTTGATACTCTGTGAATACGCCGTCATTCCGTAGAGGAAGGGCATCATGGCCAGCAGCGTCAACGCAACTGTCACCAGTTTCACCCAGCTTGCTCCCAGGGCCGGAAGCAGGCGGCTTACCCAGGCATCCACGGAGTGGGAAAGCATATAAATCGCAATCAACACGACGCCGTACAGGGCAATCCGCAGGAAATAATTCCGGAGCAGAATCTTCCATTCGCTGTTTTCCGCTGCGGAAGCCTTACGCTTGGTGTTCGTGCCCGCATCCAGCCGGGCCAGCAGTTTCGGCGGCAGTTTCGCATAGAGGAAACGCGACACCGGATCCGCCGCCTTGATCATATAGGGCGTCGTGAAGGTCGTCAGCACCGATACCGCGATAATCACGGGATAGATAAACTCCCGCATCACTCCGAGCGAAACGCCCAGACCGGCGATAATGAACGAGAACTCACCGAGTTGCGCCAAACTGAAGGAAGTATGCAGCGAATTGTCGAGCCCCTGGGCCGACATCAGCGCACCGGCCGTGGAGAACACCAGGATTCCGCCGATGACTGCCAGCGTAATCACAACAATCGGCAGCCAGTGCTCCCCGATGACCGAAGGGTCGATCATCATACCCACAGAAACGAAGAAAATCGCGCTGAAGAGGTTTTTGATCGGGACGATATTGTGCTCGATGCGCTCCGCCTCCAGGGTCTCCGACAGGATCGAACCCATCAAAAAAGCCCCGAGTGCAGAGGAGAAGCCCACGCCCTCCGCCGCCACGACCATCAGGAAACAAAGTCCGATGCTCACCAGCAGCAGGATCTCGTCATTGAGGTATTTGTGTGCCCTGCGCAGCAGCGACGGAATGACGTAAATGCCCACCAGGAAACACAGGACGATGAAAAACGCCAGTTTGAAAAGGCTCAGCAGCATCTCGCCGCCCGCGAATTTCTGCGACACCGCCAGGGTGGAAAGCAGCACGAGCAGCAAGACCGCGATCAGGTCCTGCACCACCAGGGCGCCGAAGACCAGCGGGGCATAGGGCTTCCTCTTCAGGCCCATCTCGTCGTAGGCCTTGATGATGATGGCCGTCGACGACATCGAGAGCATCCCCCCGAGGAAGATACTCTCCATCATCGTCCAGGACATCGAACTTCCCACGACCAGACCCAGCGTAAACATACCGATACACTGGGTGCCCGCCGTAATCAGCGCGCCGCTGCCCACCTTCAGGAGTTTGCGGAAACTGAATTCCAGTCCGAGCGCGAAGAGCAGGAAGATGATACCGATATCCGACCATTCGTGCACATTCTCCATCGAAAGCCCCGCGAAGAGGCCCAGATGCGGGCTCACGATAAAACCGGCAACGATATAACCCAATATCAAAGGCTGTTTGAGGGCCTTTGATATAATGGTAAACACTCCTGCAGCGATCAGGATGACCGCCAGCGTCCCGACCAGACTCATTCTCCTACAGCGTGCGCTTGATCTCTACGATGTGGAAGGCCTCGATGACATCGCCCTCCTTGATGTCGTTGAAATTGGAGATTCCGATACCGCATTCCATACCGGTGTTGACCTCTTTCGCGGCATCCTTGCCACGCTGCAGGGAGGAAAGTTCCCCGGTATAGATGACGATTCCGTCGCGGATAAGCCGGGCCTGGCTCTTGGCAATCATCTTGCCGTCCCGCACCAGCGAACCGGCGATGGTGCCGACCTTGCTGATCTTGAAGACCTGCTTGACCTCGGCCGTACCGATGACCTCTTCCTTCTTCTCCGGCTCGAGCATACCCTCGATACCGTCCTTCACTTCGTTGATGGCATCGTAGATGACCGAATAGAGACGGATTTCAATACCTTCGCGGTCGGCGGCCTTGCGGGCCTCGACGGAAGGACGCACCTGGAAGCCGATGATGACGGCGTCGGACGCCTCGGCGAGCAGCACGTCGGATTCGGAAATACCGCCCACCGCCTTGTGGATCACGTTCACCTTCACCTCCTCGGTGGAAAGTTTGATGAGCGAATCGGAGAGCGCCTCCACGGAACCGTCCACATCACCCTTGACGATGACATTGAGTTCCTTGAAGTTACCGATGGCGATACGCCGTCCGATTTCCTCGAGCGTCATATGCTTCTGGGTCTTGATGCCCTGGATGCGGATCAGCTGCTCGCGCTTGGCGGCAATGCTCTTCGCTTCCTTTTCGTCGTCGAGTACGTTGAACTTCTCACCGGCGGCGGGAGCGCCGCTGAGGCCCAGTACCGAAACGGGCGTGGAAGGGCCCGCCTCGGAGACTTTCTGTCCGCGTTCATTGAACATCGACTTCACACGGCCGTAGAACGCGCCGCTGAGCATCACGTCGCCCACATGCAGGGTTCCCTGCTGCACCAGCACCGTCGCCAGGTAGCCGCGGCCCTTGTCCAACGAGGACTCGATGACGGCACCCACGGCGTTCTTGTTGGGGTTGGCCTTGAGTTCCAGCAGGTCGGTTTCGAGAAGCACCTTTTCGAGGAGTTTGTCCACACCGGTCCCCTTCTTCGCCGCAATCTCCTGGCACTGGTACTTGCCGCCCCAGTCTTCGACGAGGATATTCATTTCAGAGAGCTGGCGACGGATCTTCTCCGGATCCGCACCCGCCTTGTCGATCTTATTGATGGCGAAGACCATCGGGACACCCGCGGCCTGCGCGTGATTGATGGCCTCCACGGTCTGGGGCATCACCGCATCGTCCGCCGCGATGATGATGATCGCGAGGTCGGTGAGCTGGGCGCCGCGGGCACGCATGGCGGTGAACGCTTCGTGTCCCGGCGTATCCAGGAAGGTGATGCGGCGGCCCGAAGGCAGCACCACGTTGTATGCGCCGATGTGCTGGGTAATACCGCCCGCTTCTCCCGCAATCACGTTGGATTTGCGGATATAGTCGAGCAGCGAGGTCTTACCGTGGTCCACGTGCCCCATCACCGTGATGATGGGC